>NZ_JAGLBC010000174.1 GCF_018260395.1 Psychrobacter sp. | reverse complement strand
AAATACTGTAATTTAATATTGAAATAAAAAAGAGTTTAAAATAAAAGGGCTTAAACATCGTTAAATGCTCAAGCCCATTTATATTAGTAAAAGGTTATAAGTCGTTGAAACTAAGGTGAAATACTCTATTCTTTGCTGATATTTCACATTGTATAAATGCAGTTGTTTATAGCATTAATTTATACCTTGAGAGTTTCTTTTTTATAAGTAATGAAAATAAAGATTATCACTATCAATCATGGTACTTAGCGTCATCAAATTATCATCAGTCGGGTAGAGTCGCCAGTCGTCATTAAGGCTGACACTAGCGATAGCAAACTGCGTATAGACGTTAAGCGAAATAGGTATACAACCATCATTGTCTAATGCAGTTACTGGATTAGTTACCATGCTACTATCATTATTATAGTACCCTTCAATGCCACTATTTTCATCGTTACTATCTTCAATGACTGGTGCGCTAAAAATAGGTATTCGATCTAACTGTGCAGGTTTTAAGATAGGTAGTAGAGCATTTAATAATTGAGTATCTTCAGAATGAATCTTGATACTAATTTTCTTAATCCAGCGCTGTCGACACTCAAGGAGCGTGTAAGCATTGTCCAATCTGGCAAATAAACGGCCATCTCGGTCGCGTATCCCTCCCTTTATGACAATAACCTCATCTACTTTTAACTTATCTTTAATACGATTAAATCGTTCTGCATAACAGCTGACTTCAAGTCTAGCTGTGCCGTCATCTAGAGTGATAACGCAGCGGTTTCCAAAGTTAGCTATATCCATAATTAAACCTGCAAACATAGTACTACCGTTATAGCCAGTATCTGATAAGTTATCCAAACGTGCATTGCTTGTATAGACTGCGACCTCTTTACGATATTGGTCAATAGGATGCCCTGTAAGGTAAAGACCAAGAGTGTCTTTTTCGGCTTTTAGACGGTGCTTATCGCCCCAAATTAAATCCGAGCCTGTAGGTAAAGGGGGGGAGGTGGTGGCATTGTCCAATTCACTGAACAGATCCATTATCCCCATTTCATTGTTTTGACGCTCTTGTTCTGCAGCTTGAACCGCACTTGGTAATTGTGCCATCAATGCGCCACGGATTTGATGACGCTGGTCTGACTCTAGATCAGGTCGAAGAGTGATTGCAAAGTCATCAAAGCAGCCAGATTTTATTAATGCTTCTAAGGTACGTTTATTAACTTTTTTGATATCTACCCGTCGACAGAAATCATAAAGGTCAGTGTATGGCCCCCCTAAGCTTCTAGACTGTACAATTGATTCAACCGCACCTTCACCTACACCTTTAATAGCGCCTAATCCATAAATAATATTGGTTGGATTATCAGCTACAAAGTGCCATTCACTCCGGTTAACCGATGGATTATCAACGCTCAAACCAAAGTTTTCACGACAATCATTGATAAAGAACACCACATTATCAGTATTGTTCATATCTGAAGTTAGAACAGCTGCCATAAATTCAGCAGGGTAGTAATGTTTTAAATAAGCAGTCTGATAGGCAAGCACACCATAAGCGGCTGAATGCGACTTGTTAAAGCCATAGCCTGCAAATTTCTCCATCAAATCAAACACACCACCTGATACCACGGGGTCAATACCTTGCTCCGTTGCACCAGAAACAAAAATATTACGTTGTTTGGCCATTTCTTCTGGTTTTTTCTTACCCATGGCACGGCGTAACATATCAGCACCGCCTAAGCTATAGCCCGCCATTACCTGAGATATCTGCATCACCTGTTCTTGATAAACAATTACACCATTAGTATTTTCTAAAATAGGTTCTAGGTTAGGGTGGTCATAAACCACCTCTTCACGGCCATGTTTACGGTCAATGTACATCTCAACCATGCCAGCATCTAAGGGACCTGGACGGTATAACGCACACATTGCAATAACATCTTCGATATTCGTAGGTTGCAATTTTGCTAGGTATTTTTTCATACCGGAACTTTCTAATTGAAATACCGCAGTGGTCTTAGCATCTTGCAACAATTTATAGGCATTTTTATCATCAAGCGGCAAGTCTTCAAGCTCAATTGCGGGCTTGTTTTCAAGAGAGCGCCGCTTATTAATGTTTTTTACAGCAGCATTAATAACGGTTAAATTACGCAGGCCTAAGAAGTCGAATTTAACCAGACCCACTGATTCAACATCATCTTTATCGTATTGACTGACTCGGTGACCTTCTTCATCACAATAAACTGCACTAAAATCTGTAATCTTATTAGGGGCAATCAATACACCCCCAGCATGTTTACCAACGTTACGAGTGATGCCTTCAAGTTTTAATGCCATTTCCCAGATTTCATTTGCATCTTCATAGTCCATGTTATCAGGATTAGACAATAACTCTTTTAATTGAGGTTCTTCAAGCAGTGCATCGCGCAATGTTATACCAGGTGTTTTAGGAATAAGCTTTGAGATTTTATCAGCCAAGCCGTAAGACTTACTTTGCACACGTGCAACGTCACGTACTACAGCCTTTGCAGCCATGGTACCAAAGGTAATAATCTGCGACACAGCCTCACGGCCATATTGACTGGCGACATACTCGATAACACGGTCTCGTCCTTCAATACAAAAATCAATATCAAAGTCAGGCATTGATACTCGTTCTGGATTTAAGAAGCGTTCAAATAGTAAGTCATAGTGTAAGGGATCCAAATCTGTAATATTCAGCGCATAAGCGACAAGCGAGCCCGCTCCAGAACCACGACCTGGTCCCACGGGCACTCCATTGGCTTTCGCCCAGCGAATAAAGTCCATTACAATTAAGAAATAACCTGGGAAACCCATTTCCAAAATAATATTTAGCTCATGCTCAAGCCGCTCATCATAAGGTCTTCTTACCTCAGGCCAAGAATCATCTCGTTTAGATACTGGGTATAATTTATCCAATCGAGCGTTCAAACCACGTTGAGATTCTGATCTAAAAAAAGACTCAATCGTTTCACCTTCAGGGACAGGGAACTCTGGTAATACATTGATCCCTAAAGTTAGAGTAACATTACAACGCTGAGCCAATGTAACCGTATTTTCAATGACCGTAGGAATATCTGAGAATAGTGACTGCATCTGAACCTGAGTCTTTAAGTATTGCTCATTTGAATAGTCATGGGGGCGATTAGGGTCTGCCAATACATATGAGGTCGCAATACAAACGCGTGCTTCATGGGCATCAAAATCATCTTGAACCAAGAAGCGTACGTCGTTATGAGCAACTATAGGAATGTCATGACGATGACCTGCCGTAATGGCATGCTCTATAAAAGTATCCTCGCCCATACGTTTAGTACGTTTGATCGCAAAATACAGACGGTCTTGAAACGCTGATTGATACTCACTAATCAGCTGATGACCACGTTCCGGATTAGACCCCATTAAAGCTTGTCCGACATCTGATTTTTCAGTAAACAATATAATGACACCATCACTATTTGCCATTAAATGCTCTTTGCTAACAATGGGAACGCCTCTATTTTCTGGGTTCATTCGTCCCTCAGTAAAGCCTAATGAGACTATACGAGTAATGCTCTGATAACCCGTATTATCCATTGCTAATAAGGTTAGGCGAGTTGATTCATCATCTAAAATAATCTCAGCACCTATAATAGGTTTAATCCCAGCATCTAGGCAGGCGCGATAAAACTTAACTGTAGCATATAGATTTGATAAGTCTGTCAAGGCCAGTGCCATCTGTTTATCGGCAGCTGCTGCTTTTACTAAATGTTTTATTCGAATAATAGAGTCAGTGATTGAAAACTCACTGTGAATGCCTAAATGTACAAATGCCATATACGCCCTGATGATTTATTAAACTGATTGATCACAACTATGTAAAAAACAAAGTTAGACATAGGTATAAAAATTTTAAGAATTATCACTTAAATTAGATCGAACTCTACCAGTTTCAATAGCTATAGTTTAAGTGAATTAGTAACGAAGGATAGTTATATAAAAGCGGTTTTTATAGAAAATTAAGGTTTAAATAAGAAAATAACTATATCATTTTTCAAGCATTTGAGCTATTTATCAATTAAAAGTAGTCATAAATAAGAAGAGATAAACATCAATTTTTTTAAAAAAATAAAGTCACAAATAATCATTAATACATTTTAAGTAATAAGATTTAATACATACATTGTTTAAAAAATTAATAATTATTTAGGGCGTGTTGAACATTGTGATAAAAAGAAGGTGACAAAAAAATAGCA
>NZ_JAGLBC010000173.1 GCF_018260395.1 Psychrobacter sp. | reverse complement strand
GATGTATTAAATCCAGCTGATAAATCTGTTGTAGCTAAAGCGCCATTAGCGACAGAAAAAGAGCTAAATGAGGCCGTTGCTGCTGCAAAAGCAGCTTTTCCAAGTTGGTCAGGGCTTGAACATTCAGAACGTCGTAATATGTTATTAAAGCTTGCTGATGCGGTTGAAGAGAATGCAGAGGAATTAAAAACCTTACTATCTAAGGAACAAGGCAAACCATTAAAAGGCTTTGGAAATTTAGGTGCAGGTTTTGAGTTTGATATGACTCTAAATTGGATCAGAACGACAGCAGACTTTGAATTAAAAACTGAAGTTATTGAAGAAAATGATTCCTTCAAAGTTGAAATCCATCGTAAACCTTTAGGAGTTGTTGGCTCTATTACACCTTGGAATTTCCCGTTAATGATTAGCATATGGCACATCATTCCTGCCATGTTGGCTGGTAATACTGTGGTAATGAAGCCCTCAGAAATGACGCCTTTAACCATGCTTCGATTTGGAGAAATTGCTCAGCAAGTTCTTCCTCCTGGTGTGCTAAATATAGTTTCGGGTGCAGGTGAGCTTGGTGCATTAATATCAGGTCATGAAGATATCCGTAAAATTGTATTTACAGGATCTACTCCTACTGGTAAAGCTATCATGAAGAGTGGGGCAGTGAACTTAAAACGATTAACGCTTGAGCTTGGTGGTAACGATGCGGGTATCGTATTAGATGATGTTGATGTTGACGATATCGCTGAGAAAATATTTGCCTCTGCATTCATTAATAACGGTCAAACTTGTGCCGCTTTAAAACGCTTGTATGTTCATGAATCTGTACATGATCACTTATGTGAAGCACTTACCAAGATAGCTACTAGCATGAAAAATGGTAACGGTTTAGATGAAGATACCGATTTAGGTCCTCTGCAAAACGAAAAACAATTGAATATCGTCAAAGATCTTGCTGAAGATGCAAAAATACAAGGAGCAACTTTCCTTTGCGGTGGTGAAATCGTTAATGAAGAAGGTTTCTTTTATCCACCCACATTGGTTAGTAATATCAAAGACGGATCAAAGCTAGTAGATACTGAGCAGTTTGGTCCTATCTTACCAATCATTAAATTTAGTACCATTGAAGAAGCGCTTAAAGGGGCAAATGGTTTAGAGATTGGTCTTGGTGGTTCTGTATGGTCTAAAGATATCGCTAAAGCGAGTGAAGTTGCTGAAAAAATGGAATGCGGTACCGTTTGGATTAACAATCATGCTGCAGTATTACCAATAGCTCCCTTTGGTGGCGTAAAGCAATCTGGCTTCGGTGTTGAATTTGGTGATGAAGGCTTAACAGAATACACTTCAGTTCATACTATTCATACTTATAAATAGCTGGCTTTTAAATGAGAATTTAGGCTTATTGATCGGTTATTAATTGCTTTTATTTAAGTCAAATTACAACTTACCAGTGTTAATAATAGAGTCATATTTGAAGCAAAGAGGTTAGTACTATTACTGACCTCTTTTTTTTAATTTAAAATAGGTGCTATTTTTGCTAATAAAAACTTTATCTAAAACCTTATATCAGAAGTTATTCATACCATAAGTAATTTATTCTTTGACTAACATGAATCTGGATATCATGTATCAAAGCAGCCTTATACCTGTAATAAAAAGTTAGTCAATAACCGTTTAGCCCCTTCTGTTGCAAACGATTCAGGATGAAATTGAACACCCTGAATGGAAAATTGCTTATGGCGGATACCCATAATTTCCTCGCCATTGTTAACATATTCCATTAAGTCTTGGCTAGCATAGGCCTCATTAGACACCACTGAGGTAACCTGTAAGCAATTAGGAAGGCTATCTGCTTTCACCATTAAGGAATGATAGCGCATAATTTCAATCTCTTGGGGCAATCCATAATACACCCCTTGTTCATCATGACGAATCGGTGAGGTTTTGCCATGCATTGGCACGCCAGCACGTACCACGTCTCCACCAAATACGTGAGCGATACCTTGCATACCTAAGCATACACCTAACAAAGGTACAGTCGGTCCCAGCGATTTAATGACGTCACTACACACACCAAAATAAGCAGGATCATCTGGAGAACCAGGACCGGGTGAGATGATTATACGGTCATAATTTTGAGATTTTATTTCTTCCAAACTGATTTCATTATTGCGTTTAACGGAAACTTTACTATTAGGATATTGTTGATTCAATTCAGTATGAAGAATTTCACCGACATATTGGTATAGGTTAAAGGTAAACGAATCGTAGTTATCAATAATTAAAACATTCATTGCTAATCCTTGGTTGGCATGGGCCGTTTATACTTTTTAATTATGTTAGATAATTTTAATACAGCTTATTTTAAAAACTTTAAGCATTGATAAAACTGTCTAGCACCACTTTCATGGCAGACAATTTACGTTGAATTTCTAAGTATTCATCTTCTGGATTAGAGTCATAAACGTTACCGCCACACGTTTGGGCGTAAGCTTCATCACCATTAATAAACAAGCTGCGAATAGGAATGGCAAAGATACAGTCGCCATTAAAATTAAAAGACCCTAATGCACCACCATAAACGCCACGGCCATCGGGCTCAAGCTCATTAATAATTTTAATGGCTTCAATCTTGGGTGCTCCAGATAAAGTACCAGCTGGGAAGTTACTCGCTAGCGCCGTAAACATATCTTCATCGGGATGTAGGACGCCTACTATTTCAGATGAGATGTGTTGAACATGAGAATATCGTTTTATGTCCATAAGACTTCGGACTTTGACGGTACCAAATCTTGCCACACGCCCTATATCGTTTCTATGCAAATCAACCAACATATTGTGTTCAGCAATTTCCTTGGCATCGTTTAATAATGCACGTGCCAATTGACGGTCTTCAACCTCATCTTTGCCGCGCTTAGCAGTACCTGCCAAAGGATACGTTTCCATCTCTCCCTGACGCAACCTAAACAATAATTCTGGGGATGCACCAATAATACGCTGCGACCCAAACTTCATAAAATACATATGCGGCGAAGGATTAACCTGACGTAGCTTTTCATAAATAGGAATATGATCGCCAATGATTCTATATTTTGATTTGAATCCAACCTCACATTGAAAAACTCGTCCGGCAATAATATCTTCTTTAACTCGCATGACCGCTTCAGCATGTTGCTCTTGACTCATACCATCGCCAATAAATTCTACGCTAGGGGATTGATAATTAGGAGCAGGGGCTGTTAACAAAGATTTAACTTTATCGATGCGGTTGTGCTGCTGCCCAGTAGGATAATAAAAATAATAAATTTCACCGGTCATTTTGTCTAACGTTAAGCCGTCTAAATATACCCCAAATTTAAAAGCTTCAAAATGCTCGCTGGATTTGGCATGTAGGCTGGGTTCGAAGTAGTTGACGCTGTCATAACCAAGATAGCCTACTAGACCACCGGTTTGGTCTCGGGCTAGCACATGTTGCGGTGTAATCTGACGTAATAATTGGTAGGGATTGTCAGTTTTATAGTCGCGGGTTTTACCATTTAGATTATCAGTGATTGATAAGGTATCTTGACCCAAAGCGGCTATGGTCATAATAGGGGAAAACCCAATAGCATGATGTCGCGACATATGACCTTCAGCGCCTAGAGACTCTAATAAATAACAGGTATCAAACTGTGCTTCAATGCGTTTAAATAATTCAAAAAAATCAATGTCTTCAGTTAATTTAATACGGACAGGTTTGCTTGGGATATCAATCATTTGTGGCTGATTATCACAAAATGTGTTGCTCATAAATAAATTCCAATTAGATGCTAAGTGTTAATAATAAAAAATAGATAATTAAGCCAGTTGAATTATTTTAACTCCCTGCGATGAACCTTTAATAGTTCTTTTATAGCCTCTTGTTCATAGCGTTTAAGCGCTATAGCACCTCTTGATACCGTAGCTATCCCGACACCTAATTGCTGTGCGATAACTCTTTGAGTGACCCCTTGTTCAAGTAAGTCAAAAATTCTTACCCTATTGGCGATGTCTTGCAGCTCTTTATCAGTCAATAGAGCCGCCAACAACGACTGTATTTCTTGTCGGTCTGACAACTCAGCTAAGTGTTGTAATAAGCTATGATAGGCATCTGGCGTATTATTGGTCATATTTTTTAAAGTCGATTTGGATAATAGCAAAGGATAAAATTCAAATTGTATCGGTATTCTAGTACACTAGAACAAACTTGTAAACCTTTGATTCAACATCAGGGTTAAAGCTTAGACAAAAAAAAGCAGCCCGTAGAC
>NZ_JAGLBC010000172.1 GCF_018260395.1 Psychrobacter sp. | reverse complement strand
GGTATCTATCACCATCGCACTCAATAGCTAAACTGGTATCGTTGTCACCTTCAACTACCATATCGATACGATACTGTCCGACCTCAACCTGCGGAATAACTTTAAATCCACGCTCAACCAATATATCGTAAACCTCTTCTTCAAAAGGGGACTCACATTTATCACGAAGATTACTTACAGTCTCTTCATTACGCATAAACGGTTGTCTAAAATGTTGAACCAATTTGCTCCTATAAACGTCGGCTGGACTTAATTCATCCATTTCAATACTGCGAACAAGGTACATTCTATCGCGTGCTCTTGAAGCCGCCACATTGATACGCTGTGCAAACGACTCTCTAGTTAGGGCATGGGCATTGTCTTTATCTACAATTAACGATAAAAATACAATGTCTCGTTCTTTACCTTGAAATGTTCGAGCATCTCCGCAAGCGATGTCGAAATCCTGAATGATTTTTTCACCCAATTCACGGCTTAGCATCTCCATAATCTCTCTGGCTTGCTCGTTACCTAGCAAGGAGATAACGCCGATGCTTCTGCCTTTATAGTCTTGGTTTTCTACTATTTTATTAATTTCGTCGACAATAAATCGCGCTTCTGGCGGATTGGTCTTGTTATGGCTTCTATAGCCATCCGTCACGTATACGTCGATAAGTGGTGGATCTAGGCGTTCGGAGGGTTTGGGTTGACGCAGTGGTTTTAATTCGTGGTCGTAAAACTCACGTTTAGAAAACTCAATAATAGGCGGTGCACAGCGAAAGTGTTCCTTAAGCATAATAGTGCTGCCTGCGAAAACCACTTTAAATAAGTCGTATATTGATCGTTCTGGTGACATTTGTGAACGATATAGCTCTACTTGATTTGCTAAGTACTGGTTCATTAACTTTACAATCTTATCACTTTCTAAACCAATGCCCTCTGGTGAAACCTGTTTATCATCACCAACCACCAATACCTTTTTTGCACGCATTAGGGCGGGCAATGCAGTTAAGTCAGATTGAGAAGCTTCATCGATAATAACTAAATCAAAGCTACCAAAGTTAGCAGGTAAAGACTCACTTATGCGGTAGTGGGGCATAATCCAGCACGGTATGGCCAAGCTTGCTTGTTCAGAGGCGTCTTGCGCCTCTTTGCGATAACGAGGCGCACGCTTTCCAGTGCCTTTACCAATACGTACAATTGCTGATCGATACTTCTCAAGAGCCCCTCTGACATTTGGTGTGGCGTTTTCTGCAAGATGTAACCACGTTCTTTTTGTAATCACTTCTTGATATAAACGTGATAAGTTACTTTCAAGTTCACGTCTTTTTTTAGTTAAAGCAACAAGCTCTTGCCTACTGTCAATACGATTAACAAAACTGATTAATCTATTTAAATACCAAACTTCTCGCCAGTTATCAGGCAATATACTTTCTTCTGCAACTTGAGTAGGGATATTGTCTGAAACAGAGGCGTCTGAAATAACAGTGCTAGAAATAGGGTTCTCTTGAAGCATTTTCGCCCATTTAATAGCACCAGAGCTCGCAATGAGCTGTGTTACCTTGCGAACGGTTTGAAAGTTATCTGACAAACTATGTATGTGTTTTAGTTCACCTGTTAGGCTCAGCCAATCCTCTTCGATGTCTTTAACTGAATATTTTTTATCGCCCAATTCACTGTTGATAAAAGCCTCAAGTTCTCTAGTAATAGGCCCTGTGCTTTCAGAAACTAGGTTCTGGAGACGTTCTTTAAAAGCAGTCGTCGATGCTAATGAATATTTGATCAGGTGTTGCTCTAACACTCTTTCAATATCTTTTAATGATTCAAGTGAATAAACATGTTGAGTACCACTATCCCAGATTGGCAGTAAATATTGCACTGCTTTTTTAACTTCTAATTCGAGCAAAGTACCCTGACTAATGATTTCCGTTAATTTAATGACTGATGCCAAATTAGGTAGATTATCGATACTGGCCTCTATATTAGGCAGTGATAATTCTACAGCTAACGCATTCCATCGTGTTATTAATGATTTTGATAGCTTTCTAAATTCGATAAAAGTAAGAATATATCGCCAGTCATCTGCCGTCGTAGGTGAAGACCCTAGAATTAGAATATCTTCTATCAGTTTCTTCTCCGATGACTTACCGAAAATACCTGCCAATTCAAAAGGCTTTCTATCTTCGGATAGATTTTTTATGGCATCTACTAATTCTATATTATTATCAAAGTGATGTGACAACGTTATTGGTTTGGTAATAAACGCAGTACGGTTGATAAGTGCACTATTTATATCCTTTTTCAAGACATTGAAATAGTCAATTATGTCCTGTTTACTTTGATTATATAAATGCTGTTTAAACGGTTGAGACCAACTGACATTGGCGTTAGATATTTCATTTAACTGGTTTTTTAATGTTTTGAGCGTTAATAAAGTATCTTTGATAGTTTGGATAGTCGCAGGATCATCATTTATTAAACTTGGAAGAATACCTTCCGTTTCAGCCTGTACGAGCTCATCTACAGATATTAATTTTTTATGTAAATCAACGATTTGATCAACAGATGGTAGTTCAGATAGATTAGGTATGGTCTCTTTTAAATAGATTAAATTATCTTTAATGGACACTCTTGCATCACGTAATTGAGCAATGTCTTCGTTAGAAAACTGAGGTTTAAAATTTTCAGTGATGTCCAGTGCATCAGGAAACCAAGCAATATCGGCTTGCTTAGACACAACTAACTTTGCTGCATCAAGAGGGGCTATTGTCTTACCATCAATGATAATATCATCTAGGTTTAACCGCCCCCAATATGAAATATCTGTATCCACCTGTGCTAAATTTGCATGGGTTTTATCGATATCTTCATGAAGTTGGTCAATGGCGACTTGATATTGTTTTCTATCGATACTTGATACTTCGCTAGATATCTTTCTGATTGAAGATTCAAACTGTTTAATAGATTCGTTGTCACTACTTAGTAGACTAACCGCAAGTGGCTGAATACTTTTAGGCAGCTTTTCTTTTAATACTGATAACGCTGGGTCTTTCATTGAAGTCACTAAAACACGCTTACCTAAAGCAAGGTAATGACAGATAACATTCGCAATAGTGTGCGTTTTACCCGTACCAGGAGGGCCTTGTACCACCACACCATCGTAAGATTGCAACATTTGAATAATGCGAACTTGCTCATCGTTATAGGGTTTTGGGAAATACAAATCTTTAGGCTTACTCTGATGATTATCCTCACCGCCAATGATTGCCGAGATACCACGGTATGAAGGTAAGTCAATATCTTGGTTTTCAGTTGCAGGCTCTGACAAAATAGCGGATAACGCATTTGGTATCTGTTGAGCACTGCCGTCAATCTGGTCATTGGTCAGCTTTGTACTAAACCTTTCCAAATCTTGCAAAAGGAAGTTATCACCTCTCGGTCTTGCCACTAATACCCAAGTATCTGTGATTAATAAGCTATCCGATGCTTTAGGTAATTTCCTATCATGATAAAATTCATTTTCAATAAGCTTCTCATCAAAATTACCTGTTTGATACTGCCCTGAGGAGTCTAGTAGTGAAGCGGCAGTATTTAAAACAGGTGAATACGTATTCAAAGCGTAAGGATTAAATACTAAATCATCGTTACTAAAAAATTCTTTGAACGTATCTGTCAAGCCACCCAAATCTAGAGTGTCTTGTGATGAGAATGGCTCTGTTTCGAGCTTTACAGCTCCCGCACTGGGTTTGACTGACAAAGCCATGGTGTCTTTGTCTAGAGAAATTTCAACCAAATGAGTAAGTAAAGGATATTTTATATTAGTACCATCAGACTTGTTCCATAAGACGATACCAACGCCCCATACCAATTCAAGCTTAGCGTCTGCTAAGTTGCCTTGAAGTTCTTTTGATAATAAAAACAAATCACTATATAGCTTGATACTACGTCTGATAAGCTTTTCTTGTTCTAGCCAGGGTTTCCATATCGTTTTGATATAATTTTTAAGTGCAGTCTGAACGTTTTCTTTATCAGAAAACTTCTCTAAATAAGTAAAGTCCAAATTAGAATCAGCATCTTTTATAGAATCTTCTGTGGTTTTATTGATGTGGTCGGTAACAGCCGGTGCCGCTTCTGACGAATTTTTCAAAAAGCCATCTTCATCTTCTATTATTGAGGGGAGATTAAAGCCTGCATCTATTAAATTAGACGTCAATACCTTATCTTTTAGTACAGGCATCTCACTAAACTTTTTAGGAAAACTTATCCATATCTTTAATAATTCGTCTTTAGGTTGCGGCGTTGCGGTTTCATGCAGTCGTTCGATACACAACCAACTCTCGTCCTCAGTACCCATATTTTTATTAACTGAGACACCTGGTAGGTC
>NZ_JAGLBC010000171.1:1399-4369 GCF_018260395.1 Psychrobacter sp. | reverse complement strand
ATGCTCGGCTTTTTCGATTTTGAAGACCTTAGCTCTCAAGGAAAAGCTCAAGGTCACGCTCAAGGCCAATAGCCAATACGACAATCTAAGTCTATAATCGTCTATACTGTTTGCTAAAATAGGCTATATTCGAACTAATTTTAATCATTACCTCATGAGCGTTTGCTCATTGTTATAGGTGCCCTATGAACGCTACCTTTAAACTGACTACTGCCCTGCCTTTATGTTTATTGTTAGCCAGTTGTTCTAATCCATCACAGTCTAGCCAGTCTTCATCTACTTCTGAAAATAACGCTGCTACTACTTCTCAGGCGTCTACACAAGCGCCTGTCTTACGTGTCGCAGCCGCTGCTAATTTAGCCACTGTACTGCCAATCGTGATTGATGCCTATCAATCTACCCATAATCAAGCCCAAGACAATGCCTCTAAGGACAAGCCAAATCCAAATCCAAAAATCGAAGTCACTTACGCCTCGTCGGGCAAGCTATTTGCACAAATCAACTCTGGAGCGCCGTACGATCTGTTCTTATCCGCCGATCAGGATTTCCCTGCCAAATATGCCATGCAACACCCCTTAAATAATCCTGCCGCAAAACCCTTTACTTATGCTCGTGGTCAATTGGCACTGTATAGCAGTAATCATGATTTAAGCGCTGTGAAAACCTTGGACAAAGCGAGTTTACAGCGGCTATTTATTACCGAGCCTATCAATAGTATAGGTGCCATTAAAAGTCATATTAAAACTGATATTAAAATTAGCTTAGCCAATCCAGAACTTGCTCCTTATGGCGCATCGGCCAAAGCTTTTTTACAGCAACAAGGCGTTTATGACTCGCTAAGTGACCATAAACAATTAATCCAAGCAGAAAATATAGGTCAAGCTTTCCAATACGCACATACCGCTACCACAGATTATGGTTTTGTGGCCTTATCGCAATTAATTAGTGCACAAGTTCAACCTTCAAAATACCGCATCTTGGACACCAAAAGCTATCCTGCAATTTTGCAAGATGGCATCGTGGTTAGTGACAATCCTCAAGCAACTGACTTTAGTCAATACTTACAATCCAAAACGGCACAAAACTTATTTGCTAAAGCAGGCTATTTACCGGTTAATAGCCATTAGCTAGTTTGTTCATTAGCTAATTTATTATTAAGTTGTTTAATTAATTGTCTTGTAGGTTAAATAGCTTGTAGGTTAAATAGCTTGTGGGTTAAATAGTAGGTTAGATAAAAGTTGAGTCAACAGGTTATCTCTAATAATCTGATAAATGCTAGGTTAAGCGCTCTAAACTTGTTATGCTGACTTGATTGATTACTACCTTAAGCTTTAAGCTTTAAGATATTAAAAGAATTACAGACTTTCTTTAAATTATTTGAAATCCTAGGATTTTTAGTCAACTGCGTACCAATTACTAACTAACCTCTACTCTACTAACCAACTACCTACTACTTAACAAATACTGAACCTATGTCACTTTTTTCTCCCCAATTCTATGACATTTTGCTCCCGCTATGGCTCAGTATCAAACTTGCCAGCATTACTACAGTGTGCCTTTTAGTTTTTGCCACACCATTGGCATATTGGTTGGCTAAGCCTTCGTATAGTAACTTTAGCGCCCGCCTTAAAATCATGCTTATGGGGGTGATTGCTATGCCATTAGTATTGCCCCCTACCGTGCTAGGCTTTTATCTGTTGCTGCTGCTTAGTCCAAATTTTGGATTTGGCAAATGGTTGGTGGCGCACAATATCGGGGCATTGGCTTTTACTTTTGAAGGTTTAGTGATCGGGTCGATTGTCTATTCGTTGCCATTTTTTGTGCAACCGGTATATGCCCAGTTTTTACGAATCCCAACCAGTATCAATGACATAGCACTACTGATGGAGCCTAGTCGCTTACGACGTTTTACTGCCGTTGCTCTCCCTCAAGCTAGAAGTGGCATTATATTAGGCAGCTTGATTAGCTTTGCACATACTATCGGTGAGTTTGGCGTGGTGCTTATGATTGGGGGTAGCATTGCTGGTGAGACCAAAGTGATTTCAATTGCTATCTATGAGCAAGTTGAAGCGTTAAATTATGATATGGCGCATACCATGTCACTGCTGCTGATAGCCTTAGGTGTTGTATTGGTAGGATTAATTGCCAGTTTTAATAACAAAATAAACCAACGGCACAAGTAGTTTTGACTTATAACCGAAAGGCTTAGCCTTTGTTTTTAGATCTTAGCTTTAATCTTTGTTTATCTCACACCAACACTTAGGTTTTTTCACTTAAACTATTTTTCTTAGGTTTTTTTTCTTGAGCTATATTTTAGCCATTATTACTAAGCCACTTTGAGGGCTCATCTTGGTAATACTCTTGCTTCCATACGGGAATGTCAGCCTTAATCGTATCCAATATCCAGCGACAAGCATCAAAAGCAGGATAACGGTGCTTGGAGGAAACCCCTACCCAAACTGCCATGTCACCGATTTGTAATGCGCCAATACGATGAATCGCTACTGCATTTTGGATATCAAACAGACGCTTGGCCTCCTCGATGATAAGCATACCTTGATTAATGGCCAATTTCTCATAACCATAATACGTCAGGCTGGTCACTTGGCTATCATTATTGTGATTTCGTACCCAACCTTCAAACGTGGCCAACGCTCCGCACAGCTCATCTTGCAGAAAGTTTTTTATTCGTTGCTGATCAATCGCTTCATCAAGCAAAGCAAACCCTTGCATTCTCGCTATTTCATAGGCTTCATCTACCGTATGGCTAATTTGACTCGCCTGATGATGAGGCTGATGATGATCCTGATGCTGATGATCACGGTCTAAAGCAATATGACTGTCCATGTGTTACTCCAAATCCTAAAAATACCTGAATTCTAACCGCCTGCGACTGGCGGAATAAAAGCAATAACATCGCCCTCATTAATGGCAACATTCCAATCCGCGAACTCATCATTAATAGCGACT
>NZ_JAGLBC010000171.1:0-1299 GCF_018260395.1 Psychrobacter sp. | reverse complement strand
ATCGCCCTCATTAATGGCAACATTCCAATCCGCGAACTCATCATTAATAGCGACTCTTAAGTCCGACTCCTGCTGTCTAAACTGATAGCTATCTTGTAGTTTTTGATACAACTCAGTCAAAGTGGTATCAGGCTCTATAGTCAAAGTTTCACTGCCCTTCTGAGCCTTATCGGCCAAACTAGCAAAATATAAAACGGTGACCTTTTTAATATTATTCATAACCTTCTCGACATATTAGAAATATTGTTATAACGCTTACCTTTTGTTATGTATTACGCCATTTAAATGATCTAAATTACCTAAAACATCTAAAAGTGCTAGCAACTATTGATGTTGATAATCTGATTTGCCACCGGTCTTAGTCACCAAGCGAATATCATTAATAATAATGTCATGTGACATGGCTTTGGTCATATCATAAATCGTCAAACACGCCACACTGACGGCCGTTAACGCCTCCATCTCTACCCCAGTTTTGTGGGTAACTCGCACAGTAGCAGACACTTTAATGGCACTATGCTCATCTTGATAATCAAAGCGTAGGGCTATCTTATCAAGCGGCAAAGGATGACATAGTGGAATTAGATCATGGGTGCGCTTAGCCGCCATAATGCCAGCAATATGAGCAGTCTGAGTGATACTACCCTTTTTAGTCATGCCATCCGCTGCTTTTATCTCGCTATAAATTGCTTTAGGAAACACTACATAGCCTTGTGCCACCGCTTCTCGAGTGGTCACGGTTTTATGGCCCACATCTACCATATGAATATCGCCATCAGCATCTAGATGTGACAGTTTTGAAGGTTGTTGATTTGTTTCTGACTGTTGTTCTAAATCTGACTGCTGTTCTAAATCTGACTGTTGTTCTAAATCTGTTTGTTGCTTTAAATCTAATTGTTGCTTTAGGTCTGACTGTAACATAGCAATTTCCAATCCCATAACGGCTGAAGGTTTGCGAAGGTTTAACCGATTTGTTAATAACAATGAGTTAACTAATTTATTAAACAGCTAAGCTTTAACGCTTTGACAAGCATGTTTGAATTGCTCAGGGGTATTTAAATTAGACAACGCAAACCAAGACGCAGGCATCACGATCTGATGACATAAAGGCTTAATAAAGCCCATTACCCGCCGTTCACCCTTATCTAAATATTCCTTAAGCATCTTCGCAATACTAAGATGGTATAAGCCCAGTAGCGGGTACAATCTCTCATTATCGGCTAAACAAAATACTTTAGCTATTTGCAAGCCTGTCGTCAGCTCTGTCCCCTCATTTTGCCCCACCTCTTTCTTGATATA
>NZ_JAGLBC010000170.1 GCF_018260395.1 Psychrobacter sp. | reverse complement strand
AAAACAATTTAATCTGACATAAAACTATTTCAGTTCATCATAAGCTAAGTTCGTATTTAATAAATAAATATATTAAGACTCAGTAAGCTGAATTAACCTTACAAAAAATCTATAAAGTTATAGGCGTTAAACTTGCAATTTAACCTGTTTTAAGCTGTAATCAATGGCATAACGCAATCTGTTTAAACTTGACGTTAATTCAAACTACGCACACTAAAACTAACCCCTCATCTAAAAAGTATTTGTCTGCCCCTATTTTGCTATCAAATTTGTACAAGGCGATTGTTCTCTATTATGGTCAATAAAAGCAAAACTTTTTTCTACTCAGATATACCTTTGGCCCAGCGGATGCGACCGACAACTTTAGAACAAGTTATTGGACAAACTCACTTGCTTGCACCCGGTGCACCTATTCGCCGTTTTGTTGAACATGGTCATTTGCCTTCCTTAATCTTACACGGTGAGGCAGGTATTGGTAAGACTACCATTGCCATGTTACTCGCTGATGCTGTAAATCGGCCTTTTTACCCCCTATCAGCGATTAATACCGGCGTCAAACAGTTGCGTGAAGTATTGGACGCCGGTCAGAAATCCGGTCAAAGTGGGTTAGACTTTGCGCCACCAGTGGTCTTCATTGATGAGATTCACCGCTTTAATAAAGCGCAACAAGATGCTCTTTTGGGGGCTGTTGAGTCTGGAGATATCACACTAATCGGCGCCACAACTGAGAATCCGTCCTTTAGTGTCAATAATGCGCTACTCTCACGCTGTCAGGTGTATCGTTTGGAGCCATTGACAGAAGAGCAAATTGAGAAATTAGTGCAGCGCGCCATCATTGAAGATAAGTTTTTGTCAAAGTTGAACATTCAGCTACAAGCCACCTCACAAATAGCCAAGTTGGCACATGGGGATGCACGAAAATCGCTAAATTTACTTGAAATGGCAATACAAGCGGCAGACCATAATCAGTCGCCTCTCTTGATTGACGATGAGCTATTGTCCCGTGTGGCTCAAACGGCGTTGCAGCGCTATGACAAAGATGGTGATCAGCATTACGATATCATCTCAGCAATGATTAAATCGGTACGTGGCTCAGATCCTGATGCCGCTTTATACTGGATGGCTCGAATGTTAGTCGCTGGCGAGCCGCCTGAGTTTATTGCCCGTCGTTTGGTAATATTGGCCAGTGAAGACATCGGTAATGCTAATCCCAATGCGCTATTGTTGGCCGATGCCGCCCTGCGCTCTGTGAAAATGATTGGTATGCCTGAAGCACGCATTATCCTAGGTCAAGTGGTGGTGTATTTGGCGACGTCTGCTAAGAGCAATAGCACTTATTTGGCAATCAATAAAGCAATGCAACTGGCTCAACAAGACCAATCCCCTGTGCCATTACATCTACGCAACGGGGTTACCAAGCTCATGCAATCTCAAGGCTATGGCGAGGGCTATCTATATCCGCATGATTATCCAAATCACTATCAGCCGCAACAATACTTGCCAGACAATTTAATCGGTACTCAATTTTATCACTATGCCGATAACCAACGAGAGCAGCATAGTTTTAAGTTTATGCACTGGTTACAGGCTCAGTCTAATAGCAATCAATTCAATGATGAATAGCTCAATACACCATTCGTAAATCCTTTGTAACTGCAACCTTATAAAAGCATTTGAACAAACCAAATTTATGAAAACTAGCTTATAACAAAGCTTCTTATAAATCTTCTGCTGAATTATCAAAGGCAATGATTGATAGCAGTGAATGGCACTCAAGGTCAGTAAAGGTTACAATAGTCAGCATGCTTTAAACCTATTATCATTTATTACCCCTAAATATCAGTTATTATTATTTGATATTAACTCATACCAATAGATATCACTTAACACCTTTAATCAAAAGCTACTAAATATATAAGAGACAAATCCATATGCCATTAGATAATATTAAAGACATCATTGAAGACATTCGTGCAGGCAAGATGGTCATTTTGATGGACGATGAAGATCGAGAGAATGAAGGCGATCTGATCATGGCCGCTACCCATGTTAATAGTGAGGCCATTAACTTTATGATTACCCATGCTCGTGGCTTGGTCTGCTTGACCTTGACCGAAGAGCGCTGTCGTCGTCTTGAACTACCTCTCATGAGCGATCGCAACGAAGCCAAGTTCAGTACCAACTTTACCGTTTCTATTGAAGCTGCTGAAGGCGTGACCACAGGTATTTCTGCTGCTGATCGTGCACGTACGGTACAAGCTGCGGTATCTGCCACTGCCAAAGCAGAAGATATCGTGCAGCCCGGTCATATCTTCCCAATTATGGCGCAACAAGGCGGTGTTTTACACCGTGCCGGTCATACTGAAGCCGGTTGCGATTTGGCTCGATTGGCCGGTCTAGAACCTGCCGCCGTTATTGTTGAAATTATCAATCCAGATGGCACCATGGCTCGCCGTGATGACTTAGAAAAATTCGCTGCAGAACACGATTTAAAAATCGGTACCATTGCTGACTTAATTAACTATCGTATTGCCAATGAGCAAACTGTCAATGAGGTCAGCAAACGTCCTTTTGAGACAGACTTCGGTACTTTTATGCTGTATCAATTCAAAGAGTATGGCGCCACTGAAACTCACTTGGCATTAGTCAAAGGTAACTTAAGCGAAGGTATTAGCACTGTGCGTGTTCATGGTTTCCATCCGCTACGGGATTTATTTTCTGCCAAACGTGATGCTACCGGTCGCAGTGGTTGGAGTATCCAGAGCTCTTTACAAGAAATTAGCCAATCTGAGCGAGGCGTCTTGGTCTGGATTGGCAGTAATCAACCAGTTGATTTGGGCGAAGCACTTGAACGTGCCAGCAACAATCAGTCCGTATCTACTTTATCAAACCAACCTTACCGTAGCATCGGGGTAGGCGCTCAGATTTTACGTCATTTAGGGGTACGTGATATGCGCTTGTTATCGACACCGCTTAAGTTTAATGCACTGTCAGGTTTCGATCTTAATGTGGTGGAGTGCATTGACTCTCCAAACACGCCCGCATCTTAGTATTTAAACAAAGTTTATGTTTGATTCATTAAACCCTTAAAGCTGTTGCAGCCGTTATATTGAGCTGCAACACAAGGTTTAATGAATAAAAATATAATTTTATAAACTTCCCTTAAAATCAAATCCTCTTAAATAGTACTATTCATTTAGCCTTTTTTCTTTTCTAGTTTTCTTTTTTCTTTCATTTTCCGCTTTTCTTTGCTGCTTTTCTTTTATAGCGCTTTAGCCTTGTTTCATCCCCTTGTATTACCTATACTGGAAGCTGCTTTACAATATACCTAAATGGATTTAAGTATGGAAACTCTTTCTGTGGCCTTGTTACCACTGGTGTTAGGCTTTATCATGTTTGCATTGGGACTTTCAATGCGACTGGTAGATATGAAATACGTTCTTAAGGCACCTAAGCCCTTCCTCATTGGTTTTGTCTCACAATTAATTATCTTACCGTTGTTTACCTTGCTGCTGATTGTTCTACTTAAGCCAGATCCTGTCTTTGCGTTTGGCTTTATGTTACTAAGCTTTTGTCCGGGCGGTATTACCAGTAATGTGCTTAGTAAGCTAGTAAATGGCAATTTGGCCTTATCTGTAGCGCTGACGTCCGTGATGAGCTTAGTCTCTATAGTCACCGTTCCCATTTTGACCACCATTGCCTATAGCTACTATCTAGGCTCAGAGTCTGGTCAAGTGAGTATGCTGAGTATGGGACTTAAGATGTTTTTCATCACTGCCCTGCCAGTTGGTCTTGGTATATTGGTCAATGAAAAAGCCAAAACCTTCAGCGATAAACACCGTAGTAAGTTTATGAAAGTGGCATTGGTGTTGTTTGTGCTGTTGGCGCTTCTAGCAATATTTAGTAATCACGAGGTGCTGCTCGATGATACGGGTAAGATGATTATGATGACTATTACCTTAATCATGTCTTTGTTTATCATCGGTATTGGTATTCCAAAACTGCTTGGCGTGTCTTGGCACGATGCAAAGACCCTTGGGATCGAAGTCGGCATTCAAAACAGCACGATGGCCATAGCACTCTCAGGTGTCTTGGCAGTATCGATAGGAAGCATCGATACAGTTTTGCCAGCCTTTGCATTACCGGCGGCCATATATAGTGTAATCATGTATCTTTTGGTGGTGCCATATATTTTATTATTTAGGAAGTTTGAGTAAGACAGCTCTTTATATTGGTTTGTATTGGGTTGTATTGAGTTGTAATGTTTGACAATCACCTATCAGTGTTTTAATAGTTTGCTTACTTTTACATAAGCTTTCTTTATTAGTCTTAGTAAACCTACTATTCTATTAAAATACCTTTTATGATAACCTTGATTCGGATGCTTTAAATGAATG
>NZ_JAGLBC010000169.1 GCF_018260395.1 Psychrobacter sp. | reverse complement strand
CTCAGCACGTACAAAACATTGGGGCTAAGAAAAAGACGTTATTCGTTGTACCCAATAGCGTTTTATCCAATTGGCGTAAAGAAGCGAATTTTGCATATCAAAATACAGATGATTGCTTATTTGTTGGTCTAAGAGAAAAAGACGGTAAATTTAAAGTTTACTCTAATAAATATGATGAAGATTTGGTTGCAGCGATTGACGGCAAGTACCGAAAAATATTCATGACGTTTGAGGCATTTAGGCGTATTCGTTTAAAAGATGACAGTATCGAAGGTTATGCTAAATATTTGAAGCAGACGGATTCGGCTTACGAGGATCAAGAGCTTAAAAAGGATGATGAAAAAGCTAAGGGCCTAGTGGCACAGTTGATTGATAATATTAAAATCAATTCAAGCGCGCCGTTTTTAGAAGATATGAACGTTGATAGTGTGGTTGTTGATGAAGCGCATGCGTTTAAAAACTCTATCACAGCACCCAAAACAGATGACCGCGTGAAATATCTATCATTGGCTGGCACGTCCGATAGGGGCGAAGATGCACAAGCTAAGTTATGGTATATACGCAGCGGCAGTAAAAATAATGACGGCGTTCAGCTGTTATCAGCTACACCTATTACCAATAGCCCACTTGAGATATATTCGATGTTATCGTTGGCGGCTGGTCGTGATGTGGTGAATAATATGTCCGGCGGCGTAAAAGGTGCAGATGAATTTTTACAGTTAATGTGTCAGATTGAAGAAGAAGTTGTACCTACAATCGACGGCAGAGAGCGTTCACAAAACGTATTTACCGGTATTCGTAACGTACAAGCGTTAAACCATGCGATTAAATCAACGGCAACTGTTAAAGATGCTAGTGATGTGGGTTTAAGTGTTGTTATACCTGAGCGCGAGGAAAAAGCCACTAAAATTGATTTATCACCAGACAATAAAGCACTACTCGAAACTTATCAATTATCGTACCAAGTAGCTCGCGCAATGTCTAAAGAGCCGCCGCAGAATTGGCGTACCGGTGATGAGAAGTTAGACTTGAAAATGCAAAATGCGTATAACGAGGTTAAAGCACTGTTTAATGAGCCAGACGAATTAATGGGCCATCCTTTTAACCTGATTCGTAAAATGGATGTATTGATTGCTGATAGTGATTTTAGCAAACAAGCTACTTTTTATGACTTTGACAGCGCGCAAAAGAAACTTGCTGAAAGTGCTATTGAGAAATTCAACAAGAAGCCGTCAATAGACGAAAGGTCAAGACTTAGTGTATTCACTGATCCAGATGATACCACTGAAGTTTACACTAAAGATGGTGATCAAAAAGTATTAAGCGGTTATAAAGTAAAAGTTAAAGCTAAAATCGTTATAGATAGTGGCCGTGAGCGCATTGTTATCGATACATTAAACTCTAAACTTCAAAGTAATTTTGAGGATATAGCAGATAAAGAGGGGTTAAAACTGGATGTAACGATATCGGCCAAAGTTGCGGCAATGCTTGATAACTTTAAAAATGAACAGGCTAATCCGCGCGGTGTAAATTCAGATGGTACCAACAGTAAAATCATTAAACAGATTATCTTCTGTGATCATTTATTTTTGCATAACAAAATTAAAAAGCTTTTGACGCAGCAAGCCGGCATACCAGCGAGTAAAATTACAATCATTACCGGTCAAATCAATAACGAACCAGACCAGATGATTAATATTCAAGATGGTTTTAACGCTGAATCAGATGATAATCAATACCAGGTCATTATTGCTAACCAAAAAGCAGAAGTTGGTATTAACTTGCAGATAGGTACTCAAGCTATCCATCATTTAACAACTGGATGGACGCCGGACAGCTTAGAGCAGCGTAACGGCCGTGGCGCGCGTCAAGGCAATAAGACAGACAAAGTAACGATTTATCATTATGATGCAGACGGCACCTTTGACGAATTTAAGCGCACCATGATCAATAAAAAAGATGAATGGATTGGCAGTGTTTTGGAAAATAACGGTAAAAATACCGTGGCTGTTACTGGTGGTATCTCTAAAGAAGATCAAGAGGCGTTAATTGCAATTGGTGGTGACAAGACCGCTATTGCACAATATCAGGCTAATAAAGAGAAAAGGGAGAACCAGTTACGCATTGAGAGCGCAAAACGTAATCAAAACATCAATCTCACTATCATTGAAGAACAGAAACAGTTTTTAGCAAACACTAGTCCTCATTCGCTTTATAACGACGATATTCTTAGCGCCGTTGAAGTTATCCGTAGCAATATGGATAACTTAAAAAAATCTGAAGATGCTAAAAAATCCAAACAAACGCAAGATAACTATGCTAAAAAATATGCCGCGGCTAAAGATATCGCTGTAAAGAAACTTCAAAAGATCCTTGAGTCTATTGAAATCAATGCAGTGACTTACGATGCAGAAAGTAAACCCACAGAGAGCGTAGGCGCACCTAAAATCACTGCTGAAGATTTATATTCTTTAATTGAAAAGAACAGCGGCCAATTTAAACCAAGCGATAAGGATAGCACTCGATCTTATGGGTCACGGGAATCAAGCTTTAGAAATATATTGGTAGATAAGGGTTATGCTAAAGAGGTTATCATAAAGGACGATAGCGACTATCAATCAGAATATGAGCAAGCTAAACAGACTGCTGAAAACATGATTGAGCAATCAGGCTTAGCGATTGACGAGATATCACGAGAAGCCGGTGGCCTACCTATTGGGGCTGGCAGTAAGATTGCCAAAGGTGAAGCTATGATTGTCAAAGAATCATATATAGAACCTGGCACATTTATTGTAGTGAATGGTAGAGACGCAGAATTATTGTTAATTACAGATGATAATCTTGATATATGGCGGCTTAGACCTAATGGGAACGCCTATACCACCTCTCTTGATTTAGGCTATGGCGAATCATTAAATAAAGTAGTGCTACCAACTGATCCGGACTATTTAGAGTATGTGAAAAAAGCGGCGGCCATTGAAGATCAGCTTTATGTTCGTGATGAATTAGATGATCCGATATATAGCCGATCAGTACCGGCCGTTGCTGATTATCGTGATGGGAATGCTCAGATAGCGTATGATATTAAACCAGGTTTATTTAGTCAGCCGCATATTAAGCTATCATGCTTATCATTGCCATTCATTTTACCTGTAAGCGTATTATCTAAATCAACAGATTTGGCTAAAAAAGCATTAGCAGACTACAATTCATTTGGTATCAATATCAATCTTGAGGAAGGCCGCTTTACTATTGATAAAGATAGTAAGGTTGAAAAAGAAGGTGAGCTTCAGAGATATGGGGATGGCAAAACTATTGTTAGTTCATTAAAGGATTATATTATCTATAATAATACGCCAATCTCTACCGACGATGACTACTCACTAACATCACCAGAAACATTATCACGTTTACTAGATATTGAACCTGGTGTTAGAGAGCAGATGGACACAGATATAAAACAGTCATTTGATCTTGAGCGTGAAGCACCATACGAGCAGGAGGATTTTTTAAAGATTGCTAATGATATGTTTGATAAATACGTGTTTAATCCATCATTAGTTAATCGTGATGTTATTAATGATGTTGATTTAATATTAGGTCTTGTTTTAAGACAAGCAACTAGAAGTGATATCAGTTTTGGTACTGATAAGATTAGAGCGTTATATCAGACGGCGTTACGACATAAAACTTTAACGGATGGCGCCAAAGCGTTAGAGGAATTATTATCTGACAGTACAGCGATTAAAGTTATAGGCAATACTTATCAATGGAAAGACGATATAAAGGAGTATGCGTCTACCTATGGTAGCAACGTAAGAGGTGATAAAAAGTATTTCTGGGATAAAAGGAATCAATGCTGGGTGATATCATATAAAGCCTATGTAAGACTTATTGAAGATAAACCATCCGCTAAAAACGATTTAAATTTTGAGAAGGCATCCTAATGTTAAATTATACATACGATAGTAAAGAATTAACTACACTGACCAGTGAGGCAAGAGAATCACTATCAATAAACAATCCAGATGCAGACTTCACTGAGTTTGCGGCTGGCGTGATATACCAACGCTTAAAAAACGATATTATGCGTTATCGCGTCTATGGGCCGTATTGGTGGGCTTTAAAGGATGTATTGCGTAAATACAACTACAACGTTGGCCCACAAACAGATGAATCAATTACAGCTATTTATAAGGGCAGTAACGATGCTGAAACCATCGTAGCGGCTGATCTGTTTTATCTTGAAATGAGTAGTAAAACACTGGTTACAAATAATTCATGGGATTTGAAAGCTAACAAAGAACCCTATGTTTTATACGATGAGGATATGGAAACCAGGCGAAGTATTACCGACATGATTGATTGACTTCCTCCCCTCCCTAAAGTGAGGGGATTCCTTCTACAAGACGGTCAAGCCCGACCGCAAGAATGTTCTTACTGGCATTAATATCTCTATCA
>NZ_JAGLBC010000168.1 GCF_018260395.1 Psychrobacter sp. | reverse complement strand
GGCGAGGTAAGGGTAAGATAACCAGAAACAACCCAAAAGATGTGATCCATTATAGTGATAGAGGTGTTCAGTATTTATCCATTCGCTATACGGATAAGATGGCTGGTTCTGGCGTCATTGCATCTGTTGGTACGACAGGTGATTCATACGATAATGCATTGGCTGAAACGGTTAACGGGCTTTATAAAACAGAGGTGATTGATTATTTAAAACAACAGTGGCAAGGTGTGAGCGATGTTGAATTAGCAACTCTTGAATGGGTTGTCACTCGAGCACAGCTCTCGCCTTGCAAAACTAAATCGATACTGAATCGATTATTAACGCTTTTCAGGTTTAACAAAACACGTTTGCATAGTACGATTGGTTATGTGTCGCCTTTTGATCTTGAGAGACGATACTATGACAGTCTTAGTGAGTCAGACAAAGCTGCCTGACTCAATTAATCTACTCTACGATATACTCGGGGCGGTTCACTATTTGGCGAGTAGAGAATTTATAAGATAGAATTAATAATTTTGTTAATCCACAATTTAAATAGCTGGCTTAAAATCCCAGCTTACATTTGCTAATATTTGCATCTAGGTCTGTTTAATCTTAATAGGTCGATCATAATAAATGTGTTGGATAGATAGGAGTATTCTTTGAATGTTAGAAAACACTGTTAACCATAAGTTCGTCACTCCATCTAAGAACAATATTGCTATTCATTCCAAGGCAATACAGGCACACACTGTATGGTTGAAATTCAATCCAAAAACTTCTTATATAAATTTATCAAATGTAAATCGATATGTTAAGCCTTTAATTCGGATGATTCGAGTTAATGCAGACTCCTATTTATATTTTGATAATTTTATTAGAATGTCTGATATCCTTGAATTTGAGGCCTTTATTGAGCAACCATTTTTATTGATAAATAACAATGATCATGAAATTATAAAGATGGCATGGAGCGAAGTTTTAAAAATTAGCTTTTATAGGGATGTGAATCACCCTCAATTGTGGCGGCATCTAAAAGATGACTGTCCTCCAACGATCTTAAAAGAACTTATGGTTGTAGATAACTTGAATGTAGCTGATTATTGCCAATTTTGTGGAATTTCAAAAGATCACTATGATTATCAGAATAGTCGTCTTGTTAACAACAGTAAAGAATTAGGCCTACCTCAAAATAAGAGCTGGTTAGATGAATAATAATTATGCAAAACCAATAGCTATTTCAATCGAGCGTGCTAAAAGCATAATTGAAAATATTATTCCTAATAACTCCCCAAGAGCTTTCATATTACAATCATTTACATTAAATTTGATTGCTATGAGTCCAAGTTATTTAATGACAGTTAACAACTTTCAACCTCGAGATATTTCTGTTTTAACTGAGGAAGATTGCAAGTTAGTTATTAAAGAAATTAAATCTCATAACAATTCTGAAACCTGGGCTGTATCGTATATGTTGGCAGAATTTTGTCAACACTATGGTGGCCTGTTGCTAGCTAGCGATACATGGAAATTTATGAGCCGGTATTTACAGCTTATTTGGTGTATTGCTGAGCGAGAGGACAAGCACTTTAAAAAGATAGACACTTTAAGCGTTAGGATAAGAATGGCTTTAGGTGAAAGGTCTAGTCAAAAAAAAATATTAGACTTTTTATTGGGAAAGCTATTAGATAATAAGACACCTTTTGAGGACTTAGAAGACCTAATCGAATTTGAAAAAGTTACAGACCATAATGAAGCTTCAGGTAAAGAAACCAATTATAACTCAGCTAAAAAAATTGGCCAAATTCGATTAGCATACGAAGTAGTTTTAAAAGATAAAAAATATATTGAAAAAAACAGGCGTTCATCCGATGATCAAAGCTCTGATAGTATGATAAAACACGCCAATCTTCGAAATATTGACAACCTTGTTAGGGAAATTCGTTTCCAACAGAAAAATAAAGAGAATAATGTCGCACATCAAGAATATCTGGCTGACGAAAACCCTCCTTCATTACTAGATAATGATTTTAAACCTACTAAAACTGTAGCAAAGTCTTCTGAATTACAGCAATTTGATGTAAAAACTAATTATTTACATAGCAGACGAAACAGCTTTAGTTTTCCAAGTAATACCAGAGTCCTCACCTTATCAAATTATCAAATGCTATATACGAAGTTAATTGAATTAACTAAAAGCACTAAAAGACATGAAAGTCATATAGCAAAGGTATTAGTATTATCACTTTTATCGGGACGTCAAATTGCTACTGTAGTTCATGAGCTAAGCTCTAATAAAAGTTCTCGTGAATTATTTATTGATGATGGTGATGGTGGCTTTGTTCTTAAAAATACGATCAATGTAGTAACTAACCGTCAAGATTACTTAAAAAGGTATCTATGTAGTGACAGCAAATACTTTACGATACCACTACCTCATGACATAGCCTCGATACTTCAATTTAAACTAGAACTTTATAAACAGGATATAAATAACTTTATAAGGGATTTAAAACAAAGCCTGGGATTACCTACTTTATCAAGGCAGCATATCGAAAATGGGCTAGGTTTTATAATCAAGCACAAAATAAAACAGCCTTTACATGCTGACATTTTGACAGGTGTAGAAGTAGAGCACTGTGCGCCTTTATACTACACTTGTATCGACACCTCATCTTTAATAAATACATATCAATCAGCCAATAGCCTTCTAACTTCTACCACTTATTACTCAACACACCTTGATAAATTCATGCCGCATGTCAAACCAGCTCATACTATAGATTTATCAGTTGAGCCGAATAAGTCGCTGTATTTATCTAAACCCATATACTCAGATCACTTAATAGACTTAAAATCTCATAAGACGTATAAAAATGTTGGCAGCGAAATGGCTTTAAATTTAAACACTTGTAGTAAGTTTTTCAAAACATTAGCAAATTCTGTGCATGGATATAATAGGAATCTTACGCGTGATATTAACGTAAATAAAGATACATACATAGATCAATTCAATGTCTATAGCCTTTGGATGTGGCATATAATCCAAATCCAAACAGGTATTAGACCTGTAAATCAGTCACCTGGTGTCTTAAATCAATTTAATATAGATAAAAGATTGTACTGGGTCTCCGATAAAGCTAACAAAAATGCTAAAGATCAAGGCAGACTCATTCCAATAAGTGATTTTCTTGCAGAGGCTTTAAAAAACTATATCCTATATTTAAATCAATTTGCAGCTATTCATAATCAAATTTATCTTAATCACCCCCTCCCATATAGAGATATATTAGACTCTAAAGCGCCTCTATTGAATGTATTTAGTTACAACCCAAAAGGCTTTATTGCCATGTCACCTAGCAGAATACGTAGTTTTTTGGGTGAGTTTTTTAATCATAAAGATAATTGGCTGCGACATCAATTACGAACCATGTTGACAAATACGGCAGATGAATTAATGATACGGGCTTTATTTGGTCATGAGGATGCCGATCAAGAAATATTTCATCCGATGTCCTCCTTTTCTATAAATCAGTATAAAAGCCTTGGTAAGCAGTTGGATCATGTAGCACATCAATTATCTTTAGCTCAAGTTAAGGTAAAGCTTTATGGCTAAAGATAGTAAGTTAATAGGTCATGAATTAAGAGCATCAAAAAGGCAAAAGCTAAAAGCTGCTATTGAAAAAAAGGCTGAAAATATTGCCAATACTTATTTTTTGAATAATGACGTTACTGCTGGAGAATTGAGTGAACATTACCAGAATATAGATAAGAAACTTTCATCAGACTTTACGACTCATACTACCTATCGGATAGCTAGACAAGGTTTCTTAAAAGCCGTTAGAAAATTTAATAAAGAAAATGACTGTAACTTAGATGAGCCTGTCGTTCCTATTTTAGCTACCCGTGATAGCTTGACCATTGATAACAATTGGTTTGTTGAGGGTTCAAAAGTTGCTGATACTTGGCTTGAAGCCATAAAAAAATGGGAAAACAAGCTTAAATTTAACGCCAACGACTACGTTTCATACTTCATTTATACCAGTATTATGTTCGGTGGACTAAATGATTTGAAAGCACTTGAAGCGCTTTATAACTGGCTTTTTACTGATCGTAAGCTGTATGCCATCAATACTCCTGATCGCAATCAAAATAATGATAATATCAGTATAACAAACATTAATGTGGTTATTCCCTTAGAGATCAAAGATGAGAAATATGGTTGTAAACAACATGATCATGAAAGTTTAACGCACTATATTAGTTATGTCGTTGATGATGTCAGTTTACTATTCTTATACTTACTAAAGGACGTTGATTTAAATAAGCGTAAAATCCAAACATTTGATAAAACAATTAAACAACTAATAAATACGCATAATCTAAGTTGCCAAGATCCTAACAAACTACACCTATCTCATCTATTGAGATATGCAAACTTTAATTGGCGTCAATTACCCGGCTCAAGTATAGATGGCGCGACAAGTCAGGTACTACTGGGACAGCTTAAAAGTACTTCCATACCTACAGAGCAGTT
>NZ_JAGLBC010000167.1 GCF_018260395.1 Psychrobacter sp. | reverse complement strand
CGTTTGCTATTTTTTTGTCACCTTCTTTTTATCCCAATGTTCAACACGCCCTAATTACTCATACCGATTAACATTACCGACATACATACTTTTATAGTTATCTGATGCTTATCAATAAATTATTGACTAGGTATTAGCTAAATGACTTGCAATGGTAAAGCTTAGACGCAATAGTTATAAGTAATTCCAATTACAATTAATATGATTATGGACGAATTTATGCAATCAACCTTTCAAAACAAAGATATAGACCCTAATTTAAATTTAGTAGACTTTAGTCAAATTACTGCTGAACAACTAAAAGAACAGATAAATCAAGCTCTTGAGGCTGGCAATATATTTCTTGATAACTTAGACAATGAAAATGAAACCTTGCATCAAGCCCAACAAGCCTTAGCAGATATCATTGAGTTTGACCATATAGAACTGGATTTAGACCGTAGTTGGGGCGTTTTATCTCATCTAAATAGCGTTATGAGCAATGATGATATTCGTCATATTTACCATGATATGCTACCGCTACTCTCAGCCTTTAGTACTCGTGTTGGTCAAAATAAGCCGTTATATCAACGTTACCAAACCATTAAAAGTGACTCTACTTTTTTTAAAAATCTAGAGCCTGCCCGCCAACGCGCTATAGAAATAGCTATCCAAAGTTTTGAGTTATCTGGAGTTGCTCTAGAAGCGGATAAACAAAAACAATTTGCAGACATTCAAAGTCAGCTATCCTCCTTATCTGCTAAGTTTTCTGACAACATCTTAGATGCTACCCAAGCTTATGCCCTACCTTTAACTGATGATCAGTTGGCGGGTATTACCTATAGTGGATTAGCGATGTTAAAAGCGGCTGGTGAGGCTTATAAAGCCAATCAAGCAGACTCAAAAGATGCTAAAACCGATGAGCCGTTGTATGTCGCAACTTTGGATGTTCCTTCTTATTTGGCAGTAATGACGCATGCTGATCACCGTGAGCTACGTAAAACTTTATATAAAGCTTATGTTACTCGAGCATCAGAGTTCGATGAGCACAAAAACGATAAAGGGGAATCACTCGATAACAGCGACATCATGGCAAACATCTTAAGCCTACGTGCAAAAAAAGCCACACTGCTTGGCTTTGATAATTATGCCCAAGTTTCACTGTCACGAAAAATGGCAGAGAGCACCGATCAGGTAGAGACTTTCCTTCGCAATCTGTCTAAAAAAGCAATGCCTGCTGCCAAACGTGATTTAGACCAACTTAAAGCTGAAGCCAAAAATCATGGCATTGGCATTGGCATTGATATAGATATTGATACTGATACTGATAATATAGAGCCTTGGGATACCGCTTATCTGGCTGAAAAAGTAAAACAGGCCAAATTCAAACTATCCCAAGAAGAGATTCGTCCTTATTTCCCTTTACCAAAAGTGATAGAAGGCTTATTTGATATTGTGAATAAATTATTTGGGGTTCGAGCGATTGAATGTTCAGATAAAATACCTTTATGGCATAAAGATGTCCGCTTCTATCAACTTTTTGATAGCAATAGTAGCGCAGCAAATCAAGATAGCGAAGATCGTTTAATTGGTGGCTTTTACTTCGACTTATACGCTCGTAAAGGCAAGCGAGGTGGTGCCTGGATGAATGGCTTTCAAGCCCGTTATAACTATGCAGGCACGGCTAAGCCATATTCACAACTACCGGTATGCTTTATGGTAGGCAACTTCACATCACCTACTGACGATAAGCCTAGCTTATTGACTCACGATGAAGTATTGACCTTATTCCATGAGTTTGGGCATGGTCTGCATCACTTATTAACTGAAGTTAGCATTAGTCATGTGGCCGGCGTAAATGGTGTCGAATGGGACGCAGTAGAGTTGCCCAGTCAGTTTTTGGAAAACTGGGCATGGGACTCTGAAGGTATTAAATTAATTAGTGCTCATGTTGATACAGGTGAGCCGTTACCTGAATCACAGTTAGAAGCTTTACTGGCTGCCAAAAACTTCCAAAGTGGCATGCAAACTTTGCGCCAGATTGAGTTCTCTTTATTTGATTTATTGATTCATGCTGCTACGCCCGCACCTGATTATCAAGGTATTTTAGCAACGCTAAATCAAGTGCGTGACGATGTTGCTGTGATGCAAACACCTGAATACAACCGTTTTGCAAATGGCTTTAGTCATATCTTTGCTGGGGGTTATGCAGCGGGTTATTATTCTTATAAATGGGCGGAGCTATTGTCTGCTGATGCGTTTAGCCGCTTTGAGGAAGAAGGGATATTTAACGTCGCAACTGGTCAGTCTTTTCGTGAGAATGTGCTAGCAGTAGGTGGTAGCCTGCCTGCCAAGACTAACTTCGAGAATTTTAGAGGCCGTGAAGCTAGCATTGATGCGCTACTTCGCCATGGCGGTTTTATCAATGATATTGACGATGAAGATAATGATGATGAGGTAACCTAACATGCGTTATCAGTCCACACGCCCCAAACGTCAATTCTTAGCAGGAGTTAGCTGCCCCAATTGTCAGACGATGGATGCTGTGGTTCAGGTTCAGGTGTTTGAACCTGAACCTGATGAATATATCGAATGTACTCAATGTGGCCATATTGAAAGACGTCCTGATCCAGATGATATTAACGAAAAAAACAACTTAGCCAATGATGCCATGACTACCGGCACTACTGGTACGGTTAAGTTTTTGAAGTAAGCCACTAGAAGCACACCACTTTAAGCTATCACCTAAAATTGAACTATACCTTAGCCCAAACAAAAGCCAGATAGCTGATCTATAAAATGAGCAGCTATCTGGCTTTTTAAACATCTAGATTTATATAAACTAGCCTGTTATTTTTTTATACTTCATACGCTTAGGTCCTGCTTCATCGCCTAAGGTTTTCTTACGATACGCTTCATACTCTGAGTAGTTACCGTCATACCACACTGGACCTTCAGGCTCAAATGCCAAAATATGAGTGGCAATACGATCAAGGAACCAGCGATCATGCGAGACCACCAACACTGTACCTGGGAAAACTTGAATCGCATCCTCAAGGGCACGTAGGGTTTCTACATCCAAATCGTTTGATGGCTCATCGAGTAAGATAACGTTTGCGCCTTGTTTAAGCGTTTTGGCCAGTTGCAGACGATTACGCTCCCCGCCCGATAAGCTACCTACTACCTTTTGCTGATCAGAGCCTTTGAAGTTAAAGCGGCCAATGTATGCACGACTTGGGGTTTCATAGTCACCCACTTTAATAATATCTAAACCGTCTGATACCTCTTCCCACACCGTTTTTTTATCATCCAAATTATCACGAACCTGACCTACATAAGCCACGCTCACACTTTCACCTAAATCTACTGTACCAGTATCCGGCTTATCAAGTCCGGTCATCATGTTAAACAGGGTAGTTTTACCCGCACCATTTGGACCAATGATACCTACAATAGCGGCAGGCGGTACATTAAAGCTTAGGTTTTCGTACAACAAGCGATCGCCGAAAGATTTCGAGATGTTGTTGACCTCGATTACTTTATTACCTAAACGTGGACCGGGTGGAATATAGATTTCTGAGGTCTCATTACGTTGCTGGAATTCTTTTGAGTTAAGCTCTTCAAAGCGTTGAATACGAGATTTAGATTTGGCCTGCTGCCCTTTTTGGTTTTTGCGTACCCATTCAAGCTCTTTTTTCAGTGCTTTAGCAAAAGACTCTTCTTGCTTATTCTGCTCTTCTAAACGCTTATTCTTTTGCTCTAGCCATTCAGTATAGTTGCCTTCATAAGGATAACCATAACCGCGGTCAAGCTCCAAAATCCACTCCGCCACGTTATCAAGGAAGTATCTATCATGGGTAATGGCAACAATGGTTCCGCTAAAGTTTTTCAAGAATTGCTCAAGCCAAGCCACAGACTCTGCGTCCAAATGGTTAGTAGGCTCATCAAGAAGCAACATATCTGGGCGAGAGAGTAGTAGACGGCATAGAGCCACACGACGTTTTTCACCCCCAGAGAGCTTGCTAACATCAGCATCCCAAGGTGGTAGACGTAGCGCATCTGCTGCTTTTTCAAGTTGGGTATTTAAGTTATGCGCATCCCAAGCCTGAATAATATCTTCCATTTTACCTTGTTCTTCAGCTAACTTATCGAAATCAGCATCTGGCGCGGCATATTCGGCGTAGATTTCATCTAGACGGCTTAGTGCATCTAAGGCTTCGCGCATACCATCTTCGACGTTGCCACGCACATCTTTATTATTATCTAGCTGTGGCTCTTGGGGTAAATAACCAATCTTAGTACCCGGTTGTGCGCGAGCTTCACCACTATAATCGGTGTCCACGCCGGCCATGATACGTAGTAAAGTTGACTTACCTGCACCATTGATACCTAAAACACCAATTTTTGCGCCAGGGAAAAACGATAGGCTAATGTCTTTTAATATTTCACGTTTAGGGGGAACAAGTTTTGAGACCTTGTTCATGGTATAAATATATTGTGCCATTAAGACTCCATTATTTACGTTAGTCGTTACAAAAACTTCATTAAAAACTCAAAAAATAGTTAGCCGTCATTATCGCATATTGGCCTAAAGTTATCATCTAATGATATCAGCTTAATTCTCAGCACTTTATTTTTTGATTTAAGTTTATACTTTATAAAATACCTGTT
>NZ_JAGLBC010000018.1 GCF_018260395.1 Psychrobacter sp. | reverse complement strand
ATTTAAAATAATATTTATGGCAAAGCAACTTGAGACAACATACATAGGTTACTTATACATTAGTTGAATTCAATATATTTTAGGGCTCTAGGCAAGATAGTATTCTTTTTTTTATGAAAATATCGACTATTTATTAAATAAATACAGTTATAAAAGTCATTCATTTATAAGAATAGGTAAACTTGTTAAATATAGTTATACTCATTATAGATACAAGTGTTTACTCGAACAAATAGCATTTAACTTTAGAATTAGAAGTATTAGTTATTAAATTAATAATTTAATTCAATAATAAACATTGGAAATAAAAAAAACTTAGGGAAATTTATGAAATATTATAATGATGCCGATAATACTGAAACTCAAGAGTGGCTAGATGCCTTTGAATCTGTAATCAAGCATAGTGATAAAAATCGAGCTCAGTTCTTGCTAAAAGCATTGTTTAACATGGCCTCACAAGAAGGGTTACCTTTTAATCGTCTTGACACAGCCTACTTAAATACGATCCCTGTGGAGGACGAGCCTACTTATCCCGGTGATTTAGGCATTGAACGAAAGATTCGTGCTTTGGTCCGTTATAATGCATTAGCAATGGTTATGAGAGCCAATCAAAATGACGACGATCTTGGCGGACATTTAGCGACTTTTGCATCAAGTGCCACCTTATATGAGACAGGATTCAATCATTTCTTTCGAGCAGCCAGTGATCACTTTGGTGGGGACATGATTTATTATCAAGGACACTCTGCGCCTGGAATCTACGCCCGTTCTTTTTTAGAGGGCCGCTTAACCAAAGATCAATTAGAAAACTTTCGACGTGAAGTTGGGGGTAAAGGCTTATCAAGTTATCCTCACCCTTATCTGATGCCAGATTATTGGCAGTTCCCAACCGTGTCTATGGGACTAGGGCCAATCATGTCCATATATCATGCCCATGTTCACAACTATCTTATCAATCGTGGTCTATTAGAAGATGAAGGTCGTAAGATTTGGGCCTTCTTAGGTGATGGTGAGACAGATGAACCAGAAAGCTTAGGGGCTATTTCATTAGCAGGACGAGAAAAACTAGACAACTTAATCTGGGTAGTTAACTGTAACTTACAACGATTAGACGGTCCTGTTAGAGGTAATGGCAAGATTATTCAGGAATTAGAATCAATATTTCGGGGCGCAGGATGGCGAGTAATAAAAGTCATTTGGGGTGGTAAATGGGATACTCTATTAGATAAAGATCATTCAGGTGCGTTAAAAAGACGCATGGAAGAAACAGTTGATGGGGAATATCAGCTTTATGAAGCCCGTGATGGGGCATTTAGTCGTAAAGAATTCTTTGGTAAATATCCAGAGTTAGTTGAGATGGCAGATCAATTGACTGATGACGATATTGTTCATTTAAACCGCGGCGGTCATGATCCCATTAAGGTCTATGCAGCCTTTAGTGAAGCGATGAAAACCAAAGGTCAGCCAACGGTAGTATTGGTTAAGACAGTAAAAGGATATGGTCTGTCTACCCAAGCGCAGGCGGTGAACAGGAGTCACCAGATTAAGAAGCTCAATAAAGAAGGACTTGTATATTTCCGAGATCGTTTCGATTTGCCTTTTACTGATGAAGAATTAGAAAAACTTCCCTTTTATCGCCCCGACGAAAACACGCCAGAAATGAAATACTTACGGGGTCGTCGTGAGTCTTTAGGAGGACATCTACCCAACCGTCGTAGTGGACATATTCCGTTGAATATTCCAGAGCTGACAATATTTGATCGAATCTTAAAAGGCAGTGACGGTAAAGAACAATCAACTACTATGGTGTTTGTTCGACTTCTATCCGCTATGTTAAAAAATAAAGATATCCAAAGTCGAGTGGTACCTATTGTACCTGACGAAGCCCGTACTTTTGGTTTAGAAGGTTTGTTCCGTCAGTTAGGGATTTACTCATCAGCAGGTCAAAAATATACACCTGAAGACAGTGAAGCTTTAATGGGCTATAAAGAAGCCAAAGACGGACATATGCTTGAGGAAGGAATTAACGAAGCGGGTGCTATGAGTGCTTGGATTGCTTTGGCAACCAGTTATTCAGTAAACGCTTTACCCATGATTCCGTTGTACATCTATTATTCGATGTTTGGTTTTCAACGTGTGGGCGATTTGGCTTGGGCGGCTGGAGATTGTCAAGCTCAAGGATTTCTGCTAGGGGGTACTGCAGGACGAACCACTCTAAATGGTGAAGGTTTGCAACACCAAGATGGCCATTCACATATCTTATTTGGCACTGTACCTAATTGTATTAGCTATGATCCCTGTTATGGATATGAATTGGCGGTTATTATGCACGATGGGCTACGCCGTATGTACGCCAATGGTGAGCGGGTTTATTATTATATTACTTTAATGAACGAAAACTATGATCAACCTGCTATGCCAGAAGGAGTAGAGGAAGGTATTAAGCGAGGGATGTACTTGCTACATGATAATAGTCAACTACACGCGACCGCTCATGTTCAGTTATTAGGCTCAGGTACTATTTTAAGAGAAGTTGAAAAAGCGGCACAGATTTTATTTGAAGAGTTTAATGTTAGTGCCAACGTATGGAGCGTAACCAGCTTCAATGAGTTGACTCGTGAAGGTATGGCATGTGATGACTATAACCGCTTACACCCGATGGAAGAAGAAAAAGTGCCATGGATAACCGAGCAATTGGCCAAACATGATGGCGTGGTCATCGCAGCGACAGATTATATGCGTAATAATTCAGAACAGATTCGAGCCTGGTTACCAGACAATCGACCTTATTCCACCCTTGGTACAGATGGTTTTGGGCGTTCCGATAGCCGTGCTCAGTTACGTAACTTCTTTCGTGTAAATGCCGAACATATAGTTGTAGCTACCTTAAAACGCTTAGCTGATGAAGGTGAAGTTGAGATGCGCTTGGTTAAAGATGCGATCACTAGTTTAGGTATTGATGTGGATCAACCACCAGCTTGGCAGCCACAGCATCAATACGACCATTTCCCTGATGCCCCTGCACCAGATAAAATAAATCCAACTCCAGTACCAGAATTGGTAGAAGAAGATGATGATGAAATTAGTAGCGAAGGACGTGCTGAAGATCAAGCTGATGCTAGTCTATTAAATGATGAAGATGTTGAAGAATAAAAGCTGAATTTATTCAGATTAAAGGTGAAGTCTTCAAGTTTAGTCGTTTAGCTTTAGTCTACAAAATCAATACGACTCGTACTAATTATCTTATTATAAAAATTCTGGAGAACAGAAATGGAAATTAAAGCCCCCGATTTGGGCGTCGAAAGTGCCGAAGTAAGTGAGATTATGGTCTCTATAGGTGACAAAATTCAGGAAAATGACAATATTGTTTTGTTAGAATCAGATAAAGCCGCTGTCGAAGTGCCAAGTTCAAGCAGTGGTACGGTTACTAAAATTAATGTATCCGTTGGTGATACGGTGAGCGAAGGGTCTGTGCTCATTGAGATTGAAGCTGATTCCGATGATGCTTCAGATACTCAGTCAACTGTTACAGAAGTACAGACATCACAGAATGCAACCTCTGACTCTGATAACCAGCATGATATGGATAAAACCACTCAACATAAAATTAATACCACCGATCAGGATGATGATAACTCTAGTGGTAGCACTGTAGTTGGAGACGAAGCAGGTCAGTCAAAAACATATTCATTGCCCGATTTAGGGGTTGAAGTAGCTGAAGTGGCTGATATTATGGTTAGTGTGGGTGATAGCGTAGAAGCTAATCAGTCTATATTGCTTATTGAGTCTGATAAAGCTTCAGTTGAAGTACCTTCACCCGTGTCAGGAACAGTGGAAGAAATATTAATCAGTGCTGGCGATAAGGTGACCAATGGTCAAGACTTTATCGTTATTAATATCGCTTCAGATGATAGCCATGCAGAAACAGAGGTTAAAAAAGATCATAACGCTAAAAATACGCAACAGGACAACAAGGATGTGAATTTAGCACCTGCAAGTTCAGTTGAAAGTAAACATAAACAAGTAGCAAATGCATCAAAGTCTAGAAATCCTCAGCTCCAATCTAATTTTAAGTCAAAGCCGTCCATAACCCAAGATCACAAGCTCAGTGAGCAACAAATTAATGCTAAATTAAGTGATGTCTATGCTGGTCCTGCGGTACGCAAATTAGCACGACAGTTAGGTGTGGATATTACTCAGATTAGCGGCACAGCGCTAAATGATCGTATTGTGAAAGAAGATATTTTTGATTATGTTAAAGGGCTTATGCAGTCTAATGACGCTAATACTGTAGCACAAAATACTGTACCCTCAGGTTTGCCGAATTTGCCAGATATGAGTAACCTTGATATATGGGGCGAGATTGAAACACAAGATTTAAGTCGCCTACAAAAAGTATCTATCCCGCAGCTCAACTACAATACCTATTTGCCACAGGTCACTCAGTTTGATTTATCTGATATTACTGATACTGAGAGCTTACGTGCTACCTTAAAAGGGGAGTTCAAAGCACAAGGTATTGGATTGACTATTTTAGCTTTCATTGTCAAAGCGACAGCGTATGCCTTATTGCAATACCCTAGGTTTAATAGCCATTTGAGTGATGATAATACTAAGATTTACCTTAGAAAAACTGTGAATATGGGTATTGCAGTAGCCACAGATGATGGTCTAATAGTACCCGTTATTAAAGATGCGCAAACCAAAGGGATTAAGCAACTTGCAATAGAGATTGGCGAGTTAGCAGCTAAGGCTCGAGATAAGAAGCTAGGCACCAAAGAGTTACAGGGAGCTAGTTTCACTATATCAAGTCAAGGCAATTTGGGTGGAACTTACTTCACACCGCTTGTAAACTGGCCTCAAGTCAGTATATTGGGTGTATCAGAAGCATCAATGCAGCCTCGTTGGAATGCAGAAAAACAAGTTTTTGATCCCCGTTTGATGCTACCCTTATCATTATCATATGACCACAGAGTAATTAATGGGGCAGACGCTGCAGTGTTCACTCGTTATATAGCTAAGTTACTGGCAGATCCTAGACGTATATTGCTTTAAGTACAATTAATAATTTTAACCATATATCATCGACTTATATTATAGATATAACTTTTAATCTTAACAGCTGAATCTAAGTCTTCGATTGGAAAATACCAGTCGAAGATTTTTTTGTTTTGTATAAGGAGGTAATTTTATTGCTATTGCTCGATTGTACTCTATAATATTTATAGCATAAGATGTTTCAGAGTAGTCTATATACTTCCAACTAAAAGCGCTAAGGCATAGGTGTCAACCCTTATTAATACTAACAAATTAAGCAAAATATGATAAAGAATCAATTATATCAACAACTTCGAAGTCAAGTTTATGACATTATCGAAAATGAGGCCTACCAAACTAAGTTTAGTAAGTCCTTTGATAAATTCTTGATAGTATTGATCTTATTAAATGTTTCTGCAGTTATTGCTGAGTCAGTCGATGTTTGGTATTTTCCAAATAAGCATCTTTTTGATGCTTTTGAGCAGTTTTCGATTGTTATTTTCAGCGGTGAGTATCTACTAAGATTATGGGCGATAGTTGAAAAAGATAAAGATAAACATCCTGAACTACCGAATTGGAAAAGGCGTTTACAATGGTTAAAAAGCCCTGGTGCTATTATTGACTTTATCTCAATTGCACCAGCTTTCCTAAATTATTTTGTCACCGTTGACTTGCGCTTCTTACGAGTTTTAAGGCTATTTAGATTATTGAAGTTGACCAGATATTTTGCGGCGATGCGCATTTTATTAATTGTATTACATAAAGAAAAAGAATCTTTTAAAGCCGTTATTTTTATTTTAATAATTCTGATTGTCACAGCTTCAAGCGGCATTTATGTGGTAGAAAATCAAGCACAGCCTGAGGTCTTTGAGTCAATACCTAAATCAATGTGGTGGGCAGTGGTTACTTTAACCACAGTAGGTTATGGTGATGTCATTCCTGTAACCAATGCGGGCAAGTTTCTTGGTGCCGTAATTACCATATTAGGAGTAGGTTTGGCTGCTCTGCCAGCAGGTATATTGGCCTCAGGTTTGGCCTCAGAGCTTGAGCAACGCCGTGAAATACTAGAACAAAAATTCCGTGAAATGCTGTTAGATAATGATGATATGCACCTAATAAAAGATAGTTATAAGATTGATAAAGTTAGGCGTGAACTTGGATTAAATAAAGAGCAAGCTGACGAGGTAATTTTGCAGCTGTTACGTGAAAAAGAGTACGAACATAGACTGGCTGAGATAGATAAAAAGAATTATTGTCCGCATTGCGGTGAGCATCTATAAATTTAATAATTCAAGAAATTTGCTAATTCGATTCATAAAAAAGTAAATTCATAACTAACTTTTACTAACTAAAAAAAGAGCCAATAGACTCTTTTTTATTAAGTTTAAAGCTAAGCATAAACTCTTGATAATTCACTTTGAATTTGATCGATCATGGTTGTCATTTTATGATTCGATAAACTAAGATCATGTTGGGTATAGCGCCATTCCCCCAATTCACGGCTAAATATTGCTACGCATATTGCAGCGCTGTCATTAGAAAGCAATGTTAAGTCAGAACTATAAATTTGATTACCCTCATCATCACTTATATATAGGTTGCCGCGCTCAACTTGACGTATAGGATAGCCGTTATAACAAGAAATTATTAGTGCTAAATGTGATACTGTTGCTGGTAAACGCTCTAGTCTTAGCTCAATAGTTTCAACATCAACACTTTTATTTAATTCAGCGAGTGCACCTCGGTCTTTGCCATTTAAGCTATCCCCTTGATGACGAATGGCTTCAGAGCTGTCGCGAAGTTGCTTGAACCAAACTTTGTCAACCACCTTTAATTTTTCATCAAATATAAGACAAGATAAATCCAGATCTAAAGTTAATTTATTCTTCTTTAAACGGTTGATTAATCCTTTTTTTATCACCTCAGTATATTTGAAATTTAAGCCAAATAAAAAAGTGTTACCTTGGATAGGTAGTTCACTTAATAGATGTGAAGTTGGCAGGGCATTTAAAGCTTCTACAGATGTTCCTGATTTCAAAGACTGGGAAGGGCTATGGGTCGCAGTGGCCACAAAAAACTCCTAAGGGATACAATAGTTAGTTTGAATGATTAAGCCTAATGGATTAAATAATAAACAGTATGAATAATTTTAATAATAGCAGCTTCTAATAAGGTCGGATTATAGCACTTAAGCATTTTAAGTTGCGCTCTATGTTAAAGTTAAACCTGTATTAATTACTCAAACCACGCTTTATTCATTTGGACCTTCTTGCTTGACGGCAGTGGCTAGAATATCAGGTTCAATTGAGATAAGCATTTTACCAAAACCGCGTAACCACCAGACCAGTTGTGAGGTTAAATTGACCGTAGCTGTGATAGTCTGAGTGTTATTTTCATCATCATCAATTACAACCTGATCTTGACTCAAGCGGCTTTCAGTAAGACTGGTACCCGCTTTGCCATTAAAGACTAGCTTAATTTTGATGTCCTTACCACGATTGGGTAAATCTTTAAACAAATAATGGGCGAAACCCATTCCTCCAGAGTCCAAATAAGAGCTTAATTCAAAATTCTTAGGAATAACAGCTTTGGACTCTTCTACTGTAACTTTAGTAAATCGATGTAGGGCAAAGGTGCGAATGATTTGATTCTCATCACCAACCTTAGTGGCCAATAAGTATATCACCACACCACGTTGTACGATAGCAATAGGATTAAGCGTGTATTTACCTGCCGTGTCCTTATTGCGACGGGTATAGCAGGCAGTAATCTGATGCTCAAAAAATATTGCCTGATATATTGAGTCTTTACACTCACGACGAATTTCTGGCGCAATCAAAGGCTGAGTTGCCGGCTCAATGCGGACTCTATCTAACCAGTTATGGGCTATTTTACTATTTTTTAACTGACGTCTGGCCAAATCAAACCAAGGAAATAGCTCATCTAATATAGTAGGAGGTAATAATTGAGCCAAATTCGCCTCAACCATATTAAAAGCAACAGCTTGTGATAGATTCATGTGAGGCAAACTTTGCACTGGTGCATCTTCTTTCCACCGCCATCCTTGAGGGTTGGCATTATTTTTCTCGATAGGAAAGCGTTTTGACAGTGCATTTAAATCTCGCTGAATTGTTCGTAAACTTACCTCAAAATTAGCCAAGCTTAATTGTTCATGCAAATGATGAGTGCCTCGCCAGCTACCTCGCTCGAGTAAATTTAGAAGCTCCCACTGACGTGCAGTGGTTGCGGTGCTATTATTGCTGGAAGGTGCACTGGTCTTTAAAGCACGCTTGGTCTTAGTCGCATCCTTACTTTTGGTCATATCAGTCATCATTTTATTGATTATAAGATTGATTTTGTATTTATTAATTTTTTATTTATAAATAAAGCACAGCTAAAAAATAGCATAATTTTAATGTCTATACGATAGTTTTGTGACTTTTAACATTTTACTTTTAACTTTTAAATTCGATATTGGCACATTCCTATTACTTCATTCAAATTTTTGTTTTTATTTAATTGATTTAATTTATTTGACCTATCTACGAATTTGTCTTATTTGGCTTACCCTCGTTCTCAGCACTTTCAGCTGCCTCTTCTGGGGGATTTAATTGCTCTTCCCATTTTTCAAGGTTTTTAATAATTTTGCCAAATAAGCTAGCTTTAAGATATCGACCTTTTTTATTCTTAGTATCAACTGGCATATCAGCCAATATGGTTAAAGCCTCACTTAAGCTTTTAACGCCGTAAATATGGAACTTATTTGCTTTAACTGCATCGATAATATCATCACGTAACATAAGCTGCGAAATATTAGCATAAGGTAAAATAACGCCTTGTGTGCCAGTTAATCCTTGATGTAAGCAAGCATCGAAAAAGCCAGCTACTTTAGCGTTAATACCGCCTACGGCTTGAACTCTACCCAATTGATTCATTGAACCTGTAATACCGAGCGCTTGAGAGATAGGGATTTCAGCCAGTGCTGATAGTAAGGCACATGCCTCTGCTAAGGTCGCACTGTCGCCATCAATATGAGCATAACTCTGCTCAAAGGCCAATGAAGCTGTAAAATTTAATGGTTGATAAGGGCTAAAAAGAGCACGTAGGTAACTGTTCATAATAAGCATACCTTTGGCATGTAGACTACCACCTAGCTCCACATCTCTTTCGATATCTAAGATATCTCCTGAGCCAACACTATGTTGTACCACAGCCGTTAATAGAGCTGGCATGCCAAATTCACTGTCGGCATAATCAATAATAGTCAAAGCATTTATCTGACCCACGGCACTGCCTGTGGTATTAATTAGCTGTTGACCATCAGTAATTTCTTGTAGATAAAGCTCTTTTAGATAACTTGAACGATAGTTAATGTCTGACAAGGTTTTTTTGACATGGTTAGTGCTAACTACTTGAGCTTTATCAATAGTAGCCAAACGATTTGCCTCAAGCATCACTTGAATTAGGCTATCGCTATGCAGACTAAGTTTATTTTGGTCTTCAGACATCAAACTCAAAAATTCTAAGATAGTGGCTTGAGCGGTATTGTCAAAATGCTTTAGATTATACTTCGCAATGATATTAGCCATTTTAGCAACCATTTCGTTCTCATTATCAACTGAACGAATGATTTCTTCATGAAAGTCGGCTCGTATTTTAAATAAAGATAAAAACTCAACATCATGTTCGGCATAATGGTCGTATAAATCGGACTCGCCCAATAAAATAATTTTATTCTCTAAAGGAATGGGCTCGGGAGTCAATAAATTGTCACCTAGTAGGTCATTCTCACTGGCTTCAATCGGCCTAAGTTGCGCCGTTCTCAAAGCAAGCTTTAAACCCTGCCAAGTCGCAGGATACTCACTAATATGAGAAGCTTCTATTATCAAAAACCCTGCATTGGCAGTGTGAAGCGCGCCAGGTTTGATCATCATATGGTTACTAACAGTAGAGCCGGCTTGTAAGGTTTTATGAATTTTACCTAAAATATTACTCGGAGATGGATTAGGTTCAAAGATTATGGGGGCGCCATCAGGTGTTCTATGTTCAGATTGCTTTAAATCATAATCCGATGGCAACTTAGTATGTGTTGTGCTTAAAATATTAATATTATATCGATCAGGTATGGATTGATTATAAGCTGGCACAAAACGTTCATCTTTAGCATCAAGAATATGAATTAAGTTATCTACAATATCTTGTTGCCATAAGCGTAAATAGCCCAATAATTTGTCATTGTTCTTATAGATTGTTGATAATTTATCCACCATTGGGGTAATAACTTGAGTAATTGTGTTTTTTATTTCATTAGATAAATTGTTGTCATGGTCTAAGTCAGCCACAGTTTGAGATAACTTATGCCATATATTTGCCAATTCTAAGGCAAGTTTTGGGGCAGTTCCTGGTTTAAGAGCAATAGCAAGCGGAGAGTTGGGCTGCTTAAAATTAAAAGTGTAAATCCAGTCTTTTAAAGGGGCTTGCTTATGGCCTTGGGTGGTAAGATATTGGGTGATAAAGGTTCGTTTACCTAAGCCATTAGCACCTACTGCAAATACATTGTAACCACCCGCATTAATATCGCAAGCGGTACTTAGTGCTGAGATTGAACGCTTTTGACCAAAGCCATAGTTTAACCGATTGGCTATTTTGGTGGAGGCAGGCAGCACTTTTGGATCACTGTGCTTTTTTAATTTAACAGGATCAACTTTGCAGTTTTGTTTTAGTTCGACAACTGTTTTAATAGCTAATGCTTCTCTTTGCTGCTTATTTAAAGTTTTTTTAATTTGAGAAGGGCTGTTGAGTTTTTTTGGAATTGCATTAACATACGACTCCTTAATATTATTGCTAGATTCAACGCTTGTTGGATGATTGCCATGAATTTTATTAGTTTTGTTTTTAGGAGTCGTAGCTTTGCTAGAAGATGACATAATGGGCTCAGATCAATAAGGAATTTAAGAATAAAAATTATATCGAGTATATCTCAGGATAGACCTGGGATAACATCTAAAAAAATTAGTAACGTGTTATAATGCCACGCTAACCGCTTTGGCCTAAGATAAACCCAGAACTTGACTGTATTATAGTACAGTATGGTAGCGATAAAATGATGAACAGCCCTAAATTTCAAGTTATATCTAGTCAATTTCAGGAACTAGATAAACTTTTGTTAGACGCCATTAATAAGTTAAAAATAGAAATTAATGATGATCAGCGCTTAACCCTTATGCTGTACTTAGACAAGCTATTATTCTGGAACAAAGCTTATAATCTCACTGCAATTAAACAGCCAAAAGAAGCGCTTATTAAACATATCATTGACTGCTTAGCCATAATACCGCACTTAAAATCTGGTAAGCTTTTAGATATCGGAACAGGGGCAGGCTTGCCTGGTGTAATTATTGCAATATGTGACCCACAGCGTGAAGTGACAGTGCTTGATAGTAATCAGAAAAAGATTCGTTTTATTCGTCAGTCTATTTCAGAGCTTAAGGTTACTAACGTTCATCCAGTGGCCAGTCGTATTGAAAACTTCATGCTTGATGAACACGATAAATTTGATGTGGTTACTTCAAGAGCGTTTGCTAGTCTAACTGACTTTGTTGAAGCGGCAGAACCATGCTTAGCAAAAGGCGGTTGGCTACAGTCTATGAAAGGGTTAATTCCTGATACAGATGACATTAATGCCTTGATAAACGAGTGGCAAATAGATCATATTGCTTTGGATGTGCCATATCTAGCTGAAACCAGACACTTAACAGAGTTGGTCAAGATAAATGGTTAGGCAATCTATAAACCATGACATCATTTAATTGATATTATAGTAATAATATAAACCAACTTGCTTTATAGAGCTAAAAGAGTAACCCTATGGAAATTCTAGCAATAGCGAATCAAAAAGGTGGTGTAGGTAAAACTACAACTGCAGTCAACTTGGCCGCAAGTCTCGCCGGTCGACGTAAAAAAGTATTGCTTATTGATTTGGATCCTCAAGGTAACGCCACATCAGGTACAGGACTTGAGAAGCGTTCTTTGGAATTATCCATAGCTGATGTATTGTTAGATGGCGTTGATATAAATGAAGCTATCAATCAAAGTCCTGCTGGATTTGACGTGATTGGTGCCAATCGTGATTTATCAGGTATAGATATTACGTTGATGGGTAAAAGCGACAGTCACTTATTATTAAGTAATGCCATGAAAAATATGAGCGATTACGATTATGTTATTATCGACTGTGCGCCTAGTCTTAACCTACTAACGATTAATGCCATGGTTGCGACTCAAGGCGTTATAATCCCTATGCAATGTGAATATTACGCCTTAGAAGGATTGGCTGATTTATCGGAGACTATCGATAGACTTAAAGAATTAAATCCTGATTTACACATACGCGGCGTTTTAAGAACCCTGTTTGACGCTCGTAATACTTTGGCAATGGATGTGTCCGATGAGCTTGAATCTCATTTTGGTGACTTAATGTTTAAGACCATTATTCCTAGAAATGTGCGTTTGGCAGAAGCTCCTGCACATGGGATGCCAGTATTAGATTATGAAAAAAGCTCGAAAGGGGCTCAGGCTTATCGCAAACTGGCCACAGAAATAATCAAACAAAGCCGTCAACTGTCATTTAAACTGGATTAGTTTTATTGCACTTCTTATTGAGCTAGCAAGCAGCTAACAATTTATTAGATTGAAGCTTTTTTTAAACAAGCTATGGTATTTTATTATATTGTAGATTTGAATATATTGATTGTGAAGGCTAATTTGCTGACACTAAAAACACTTAATAGATCAGATAAGTAGGGTGTAGAGGATAACCAACATGGCAAAAAAGCGTGGACTAGCTGCAAACCGAGGGTTAGATGCTCTACTCGGGTCTATCAAAAAAGAAAAAGCCATTACAGCTGCCGCTTTACGTGACGACTTACAAGTTGAACGCGAGTCTAACGAAACGCCTGAACCAAATGTGCCTGAAATTGAACAACCCACTACCGTTAATAAAGTAGAATCAAGAAAAAAGCCACCAGCAAATAAAGCTGATAGTAAGATAGACAATAACGTCTCTAAACCGAGTAATGAAGTCTCTGAAGATGAGATGACTTTGGTTCAAATGGATGTCGAACGTCTACAGGCAGGTAAATACCAGCCAAGACGTGATATGAGTGAAACTGCATTAGCCGAATTGGCCTCATCAATTAGCCAACACGGGGTGATGCAACCTATCGTTATTCGCCCTTTATTGGCAAATGAAGAGAAGCTAGCAGACAATATTACTCATGAAATTATAGCTGGTGAACGTCGCTGGCGTGCCGCAAAAATGGCGGGTCAAAATACTATTCCCGCCATTGAGCGTGCCTTATCAGATGAATTGGCGATTGCGCTTGCATTAATTGAAAATATTCAGCGTGAAGATTTATCTGTCATTGAACAAGCAGCAGCATTACAGCGCTTTCATACCGAATTTGGTATGAGTCATGCGATGATTGCAGATGTAGTGGGTAAGGCAAGAACGACAGTTTCTAATCTGCTGCGCTTAAATCATTTGCATGAAGAGGTTAAAACTCACTTAAGCGAGGGTCATCTTGATATGGGGCATGCTCGTGCCTTATTATCATTATCCTCTGAGCAGCAGCCCATTATAGCTGAGAAGATAATCGAAGCGTCGATGACGGTGCGTGATGCTGAGAAGTTGGTTAAGTCCATCTTAAATCCTGAAAAAATAACCAATTCCTCCGAAAAAAATACGGATAAAGAAATAGAAAAACTCAATCAACAGCTTTCTGACTACCTTGGTGCAACCGTTAAATTGAAGCAAAAGAAAGGTGGTAAAGGCAGTATGGAGATTTTTTTTCACAGTCATGAAGAGCTTCAAGCTTTATTAAAACACTTTAAATCATAAGCTAACATGATGGACATGTCTTAAAGCGCTTAAGATTTTATTGTATAAGTTTAATAAAAGGTTGGCAGAAAAAGTGGATGTAACAATTAGTCTTATAAAAAAGTATTTTATAATCTAACCTCTTTTAATCTAATAATACTATTTCTTAAAAGTGCTTTTATTCATCTACAGATATCAAAAATTTTTCTATAGTTAGTAATAAATTAATGTAACAAATAAGGCATATGATGACTAATTCATCTCCTAACGATGCATCGTCAACTTCTTCTACAGGTCTCAAAGATCTGGAACCAAGCTTAATAAAGCCAATTTCTAAGTCATCTAAATCTAGTACCAAAACATATATAAGGTTAATGCAATATATTAAACCTTATTGGTGGGCTATAGTATTGACAATGATAGGTTTTGCCATCAATTCCGCTACAGAAGTGGGTATTGCCAAACTTATTCAGTATATTACGGATGCTATAAATAATGGTACCCAGTCTAAACTTAATCTTTTTCCTTTTTTAATCATTCTTCTGTTTTTTATTCGAGGGGTAGGATCTTTTTTAGGTAACTATTTTTCTGCTTTAATTTCAAGAAATCTTGTTTACGAGCTTCGCGTTGAAGTATTCGATAAGCTTTTACGCTTACCCAACGCATTTTTCTTAGCGAATCCATCAGGTACCATTTCATCAAAACTAATCTTTGACGTTGAGCAGGTTACCGCAGCCAGTACAGACTCCTTAAAAACCTTAGTACGTGATGGTATGACGGTTGTGTCCTTAATGGGCTATTTATTGTATGCCAATTGGCGATTGACACTAATACTATTTTTGGTGTTACCACCAATATTATGGTTAATCCAAAAGGCCTCAAAACGTTACTTGAACCTTTCAAAAGGTATTCAAAAATCTATGGGTGATGTTAGTCACATTACCAATGAAGTTATAGGTGGTTATCAAGTAGTAAAAAATTATGGTGGACAGACATACGAGAAGATGCGTTTTGAAAAGGCTTCATCTGAAAACTTGAAACAGGGTATGAAAATTGTCGTCACCAGTAGTATTAATACCCCTGCAGTTCAGTTATTAATGGCTTTATCATTTTCAGTAGTGGTTTGGTTGGCGTTAAGACCTGAAGTGATTGCTAATACCACAGCCGGCGAGTTTATCGCTTATTTGACAGCCGCAGGTTTATTGAGTAAGCCGGTCAGAAGTTTGACAGATATCAATGAGAAATTACAAAAAGGTATTGCTGCTGGTGAGTCTATATTTGCGTTATTAGATGAGTCTGAAGAAGAGGACAGTGGTGAACATATTCAACGTGCCAAAGGTAATATCGTATTTGACAATGTGTCCATGCATTACCCAGATGGCACCAAAGCTTTAGATAACTTTACTTTGGAAATTAAAGCTGGCCAGACGGTAGCGATTGTTGGTAAAAGTGGCGCTGGTAAAACCACTTTGGTTAATTTATTAACCCGTACTTTGGAGCCGAGTAATGGCAATATATTAATTGATGGTATGGCTATCGAATCTGTTTCATTAAGTTCTCTACGCGCTCAAATTGGTATGGTTAATCAGCAAGTCGTGCTATTTAATGACAGTGTTCGTCATAATATTGCCTATGGTGATTTGGCGACTCGAACTGAAGAGCAAGTGGTAGCGGCCGCTAAGTCTGCTTTTGCCCATGACTTTATTATGGCATTACCTCAAGCATATGACAGCTCTATTGGTGCAGAAGGTTTGCAGTTATCTGGAGGGCAGCGGCAAAGATTGTCTATAGCTCGTGCTTTATTAAAAGATGCGCCAATATTGATATTGGATGAAGCTACCAGTGCCCTTGATAATGAATCTGAGTACTATATTCAAAAAGCTTTAGAAAATGTCATGAAGGATCGCACTACCTTGGTTATTGCGCACCGATTAACGACCATTGAATCAGCTGATAAAATTGTTGTGATGGAGAAAGGTAGAATTATTGAAACAGGAAGTCACGATGAATTGATGGCGCTAGCGGGTCGTTATGCCCATATGTATGATAGAGATTTTGCTGACACTCAATTTGAAGCCAAATAATTCGTTAAATAAATAAAGAGTGATTTCTCAAAGCATATCAAGCTAGGAGCTTTAAAATAAATGGGTACTCGCTTAGTAAACTGTTTTAAATAAATAAATAGCCTAAGCAAAAATTAAAGCTATTCTTGAGTGCGATACTTATGAAACAGATTGATCAGACTTCAACATCAACCAACAAAAAAAATTCTAACAATTTTAATTTAGAGCTAGCTATTGTGAAAGCTTGGCAAAAACAGGCAGGCTGGCTTTGGTTGTTATGGCCGTTTAGTTTTCTGTATGGGATAATCAACGGAATAAGAAGTAAGCTGTTTCGACAAGGTATTCTATCAAGTTATCGTGCTCCTGTAGCAGTAATGGTGGTTGGTAATATTACCGTAGGCGGCAGTGGTAAAACGCCATTGATAATAGAGCTAGTTCGTTATTTAAAAAATAAAGGTATAAAAGTCGGTGTTATCAGTAGAGGTTATGGTGGTGATGAATCGTTAATGCCACAAATCGTTACGGTAAACAGTAAACCGCAAGAAGTGGGTGATGAACCTTGTTTAATAATACGCGAAACAGGGGCAGTGGTTGCGGTATGCCCCAATCGTCAACAAGCAATAGAAACCCTATTAAATCAACACTCAGATATCCAATTAATTATTGCTGATGATGGTCTACAGCACTATAAGTTACAACGTGATATAGAATGGGTAGTAGTAGACAGTGCTAGGGGATTTGGCAATAAACAGCTGTTACCCACAGGATTTTTAAGAGAGCCTATTAGCCGATTAAAAGACAGTACGGTAATCTATCATGAGCCTTATGATAAATCGAAAACTGCATTAAAAGTGGATAATAACAAGCTAACTATGCACTTACAAGCAGAGGCGTTACAGCCGCTTATTGCAAAAAAGTTGAGTGTCATCTCAACAAATACTGAAACAAATACTGAAACAAATACCGCGACAAATTTGGCAACAAAATCCGTTTACGCCATAAGTGGCATTGGTTATCCTCAGCGCTTCTTTAATACTTTAAAAGATTTGGGATATGAAGTAGAGGGCATTGCTAAACCTGATCATCATCAGTTTAATGCAGAAGACCTAATGTATTTGACAGATAAGCCAATTGTTATCACCTCAAAAGATGCAGTTAAAATTGCCCCTCTAGTGAGTAATAACCCAAAATTGCAAAACTTGTCTATTTGGGTATTGCCAGTTAAAGCAGTGTTGAGCGACAACGCCTATCATACCTTAACTAAACAGCTTAGCTCATTAGGCATTGTCCTGTAGCAAGTATTAGCCAGTTCAAGAATTCATATTCTATTAATCAAGAGAAGTCAGATGAGCTTAACAAAAAAAAAGACCTCAGATCCCAAAGTTCATATTGTTATCCCTGCTCGTTTTAAAAGCACTCGTTTGCCTGGAAAACCTTTATTATTGATTCATGGTAAGCCAATGATCTTATGGGTGGCAGAAAAAGCCAGTCAAGCAACTTTTGCTGATGACCTATGCATTGCAACTGATGATGACAAAATTGCAGCAGTTTGTCGAGATGCGGGTTATGATGTAGTTATGACTGATTCAAGTCACGCTTCAGGAACGGATAGACTGAGTGAAGTTGCGAAAATTAAAGGTTGGGATGAACATGATATTGTCGTTAATATGCAAGGGGATGAGCCCTTAGTTCCCCCAATATTATTACAGCAGGTCAAAGAGTTATTAGTTAATAAACCAGACTGCGTGATGTCTACCCTCTATGAGCCTATATTAGACTATGCAGAGTTTATGCGTCCATCTGTGGTCAAGGTAGTAACTGATAGCTTGCATAATGCTTTATATTTTAGCCGTGCGCCAATTCCATGCGATAGAAACCATGCTTTGGCCATGGCACAAAATAATAGTAAAGCTGATGAAAAGCGTATTGAAGGTAATAATATAATACCTCAGCTTGATGTACCTACTAATGCATATAGGCATTTAGGTATTTATGCTTACCGCGTTAAACTGCTACAAAGTTTTGTGCAATGGTCACCTGGGGTATTAGAAAATTTAGAGAGTCTAGAGCAATTAAGAGTGCTTGAGAATGGAGAAAAAATTGCAATAGCTAAGGCCAGTGTTCAGCTTCCTTCGGGCGTGGACATGCAGCAGGATTTAGACCGATTAAACGCTCTTTCTATCAGCGAGTTGCAATAGATATCGAGATTGATGTAGCAGCTTCTTATCAATGCCAATATGGCAGACATCTAGGTTCAAAGGGAATTATAATTAATTATGAAACAGCCACAAAGCTCGGAGCAAAGTATATATTTTGAGCCATTGTTGCCGTGGCAGCAGTCGGTGTGGGACAACTTAACCTCTCGCTATGATAGGCTGCCTCATGGATTGTTGTTTGCAGGTATGCAGGGTATAGGTAAAAGGGGTTTTGTATGGCGTTTTGTCGCTTGGCTGCTCTGTGATAATAGAGAACAAGTTATAGCCAATAGTACTCATGGAGCATGTGGATATTGTCAAAGTTGCCAATGGTTACAAGCAGGTACTCACCCTGATTTACAAGTATTGCCCAATTCAAGTCTGCCTACTATTGATCAAGAAGAACTGAAAACATCTGCTAAAAAAAGCAAAGGTAGTAAAAGCTCCCAAAAAAACACCAATAAATTACCCTTAGAACCCGCTAAAACTTCTATAAAAGTAGATGATATCCGCGCACTCCAACCTTTTATGAGTCAAGGAAGTAGTGGTAGAAGGGTTTGCGTCATAGACAACGCTGACATGATGACAGTGGCAGCCGCCAATGCTTTATTAAAGACATTAGAAGAGCCTCGTGATGGGATTCATTTATTGTTAGTGACTGATTGGCCTACTAAGCTATTACCAACGATTAGAAGTCGGGTGCAACAAGTGGCTATAAATCATATTCAGTTAGATAAAGTGGCCGGATATTTGACTGAATATGTTATGCATAATAAGTCAATTGAGTTTGAGAATGAAAGCCAACTGTCTGAGCAAATAAAACAAGCTTTAAAACTCGCTAATGGTGCACCGTTAGCTGCATTAGATATGTTAAGTAGTGAATGGTACAGTTTACGTGATACTTGGATTAAAGTGTGGTTAGCAATTAGGGTAGGCAAACGTAGTAGCATTGCTGCTAGTGACTATTGGCAAAAAAACTTGTCACTTGATGCCTTTATAAAATTATCAGAGATTATGTTAATGGACTTTAGTCGTCAAAGCTTAGGTTTAAAGCCTTTACAGTTGGATTTGAAATTAGAAGAATATGCTTCAATTCATGAACTTACTTTAGATAGTATTCAACAGGTTATGACAGTCATCGAGGATCTCAAGTTAGCTCGTTATCAGAATGTTCAAGATAAGATGGCTTATGATAGATTATTATCAGAGTTAGCAACGTTATAGTTAAGTTAAAATATAACCTAGTAATTTAAAGGACTAAAACACAAAAAGAGTCCAAATTTGGACTCTTTTTAATGCCAGTTAATTAACCTTTAATTAAGGTAACAACAGACTTATGATAACTATTTTTCAAGAATACAAGTAACGCCTTGACCGCCTGCAGCGCAGATTGAAATTAGCGCACGGCCTGACCCTTTTTGATCCAGAAGTTTAGCAGCAGTGGCTAAAATACGACCACCCGTTGCAGCAAATGGATGACCTGCAGCCAATGATGAACCATTAACGTTTAACTTGCTACGATCAATAGACCCTAATGCTTTATCAAGACCTAGACGCTCTTGACAGAAAGTCTCATCTTCCCAAGCAGCTAGAGTAGCTAGTACTTGAGAAGCAAAAGCTTCATGAATTTCATAAAAATCGAAGTCTTGAAGGGTTAGACCTGCACGCTCAAGCATACGTGGTACTGCATAAGCTGGCGCCATCAATAGGCCTTCTTTAGGGCCAGTTTTACCGATGAAGTCTACCGCAGCCGTTTCTTGATGTACGATGTAAGCTAAAGGTTTTAGACCATGAGCTTCAGCCCATTCATCCGTACCTAATAGAACGCATGAAGCACCATCGGTCAAAGGCGTTGAGTTAGCAGCAGTCATCGTTGGATTGGCATTTAGCTTACCAAATACTGGCTTTAAACTCGCCAATTTTTCAAGCGAAGAATCAGGACGTAAATTATTATCTCGAGTTAAACCTTTGTATGGTGTGATTAAATCGTCAAAGAAGCCTTCTTCGTAAGCTCGAGCTAAATTATGGTGACTTTTAACCGCTAACTCATCTTGTGCTTCACGAGTGATATTCCACTCTAATGCAGTAATTGCCTGATGCTCACCCATAGATAGACCAGTACGTGGCTCACCGTTTTGAGGTGAATCGATAATCTCTTTAGGGTTAATGTTAAGTAAGGCAGACAGGCGTTGTTTATTGGTTTTTGCAGCGCCAAGTTTAATCAATGCTTTACGCAGACCATCACCTACAGCGATTGGTGCATCTGAAGTAGTATCAACACCACCAGCAATAGCAGAATCAATAATCCCTAATGCGATTTTATTACTTGCAGCGAAAGTGGCTTGAAGACCTGTACCACAAGCTTGTGAAATATCATAAGCTGGCGTTTGAGGATCAAGAGCAGTGTTTAAAGCAGATTCACGAGTTAGGTTTAAGTCGCGGCTTAACTTTAGAACAGCACCTGCTACAACTTCACCTACACGCTCACCTTGAAGTTCATAACGCTCAATCAAGCCATTTAGAGCAGCACTTAACATATCTATATTACTAGCATCCGCATAAGGACCGTTTGAACGTGCAAATGGGATGCGATTGCCACCTAAAATAGCAACACGGCGTGGAAGGTTAGTAGTAGTTGAAGCATTAGACATTGATGTTTCCTCATTGTGGGTTTGATCTTCATTAGGCTCTTCAGATTTAGATAGCTCAGATTTAGATTGCTCAGTTTCAGAATCCTTTGTTTCAGAATCTTCACTATTAGGCAATTCAGCTGTTAATTCTTTATTATCATCGTTTTTAACTGGTTGATCTTCTTCAGTTTCGTCAGGATTTTTATAGGTTGCTTTATCCTCAGAGGCCTCAATTTTTTTCTCAGAAGCTTCAGTTTGGCTGGTTTTTGATTCAGACTCTTCTTCTTCAGCTTCTTTTGCAGCTCTAGCTTCTTCTATAATCTTTTGCTTTGCGGCTTGATCTTTTTTAATCACTTCATCTTCTTCAGATTTAGGTGATGAAACCACTACACTTTGAAGTTTAGTAAAATCTACTGCAGAATCTGCGTTTTCGCCATGATTTGTGTTTTCCGCGTTATCAACTAATAAGGGCTCACCAGCTTTACTTACTAAAGTTGAAGTAACTGGCGAATTAGCTTCAGTTGGTTTGTTCTTAGCATTTGAATTGCTCATTTAATATCCTTATCTATTGAAAGTTAAGATAAGCCGTTGTATTTAAAGTTCATAGACTTATTTTAAGAAGGCTTGGTGTTAAAAATTGAAATTTGAAATAGTTGTTTAAACTAATTATCTAAACTATTTCTATAAATTAGTCATTTATAAATAGTGATTTAAAATATAGATCAACATATAGCATACTATTTAATTGTAAATTTTTTGAATTACATTGTGGGATAGTTTGTAACTTTAAAATTATAGTTATTTTACTATCATATAGTTAATAGTATTGTGATGATAAATAATTGTATAAAATAGATGCCAAAAATTTATTTAAGGTTAAAGTAATCAAGAAAGGCATTTTAACATTGTTACTAATACAAATTAGAAGATGTTAGTCTATAATAATATAATGTTATCATTAGCGCCTCTACTCATAACATTAGGTTTGATTTTATCACATTGTCAATAATTGGCAATCTTATATATTTATAGGATGTCTTTATATTAGATTATTCTTTTATAAAAAAATTTTATTTACATGAGTGAAGGGTAGTGTAGTATTGATGTTATATCTAATCGATCACAGTTTAATGTTTTTACAGTTAAATAAGTAGAACCAATCAATAATATTATTAGGAGTATTTATGTCAGATCGCTATGGGGAATTTGTACAATCATCATTAGGAAAAAAAGTAGCTAAAAGCCTAGGATTACCTTTACCTATTAAATTAGATCGTTTTGAAGCGGGTGAAAAAGTAGTTCGTGGAAGTGTTTTATTCGGCTCAGCATCTGGTGATGATAGCAGTATTAGTGACGCAGTAGCTAATGTTCTTAACAACTTACACGCTGAAGTATATGTTTCAGATGAAGATGCGCATAAAGAAGCATTATCTGGTGCAGGTATTGAGGCTAAAGGTAGTAAAGATCATGCTGAAAAGTATAAAGTACTTATCTTTGACGCAAGCAACATCAGCTATGCTCCAGACTTAAAAGAAATGTATGATTTCTTCCACCCTGTAGCGCGTCAAGTCGAAAAATCAGGTCGTGTTATTGTTATTGGTCGTCCACCAGAAGAGTGTGAGTCCATTGGTCAAACTTTGGCCCAAAGATCGCTTGAAGGTTTTGTGAAATCTGTAGGTAAAGAATTTAAAAATGGTATTACCTCTCAGCTCATTTATGTGAGTAAAGGCGCTGAATCAAATATTGACTCAACTCTACGCTTCTTTATCTCTGCTCGTTCTGCCTATGTTTCAGGCCAAGTAGTTCGTGTTGGCAAAGGCAATGCTCAAGATGTTGATTGGTCTAAGCCATTCGCAGGTAAAACCGTATTGGTTACTGGCGCAAGCCGAGGTATTGGTGAATCAATGGCTCGTGTATTCGCGCGTGACGGCGCTCACGTCATATGTCTTGACATTCCGCCACAACAAGCTGATTTACAAAAAGTTGCTGGTGAAATTGGTGGCTCAACCTTAGCATTAGATATCACAGCTAAAGATGCTGGTGAGAAAATCGCAGAAGCTGCTGCAAAACGTAATGGGTTAGATGCCATTATTCACAATGCTGGAGTGACTCGTGATAAGACTCTAGCAAAAATGGATGATAAGCAGTGGAGCATGGTAATTGATATTAACTTGCAAAGTATCGCTGCAATCAATGATTATTTGTTCGAAAATAATGCTTTAAATGAAAATGCGCGTATTGTTTGTGTGTCATCGATTTCAGGTATTGCGGGTAACTTAGGTCAGACCAACTATGCAACGTCTAAAGCAGGTGTTATTGGCTTGGTTCAAGCGACCGCTAAGAAATTAAAAGAAGAAGATAAAGGCATTACGATTAATGCTGTTGCACCAGGCTTTATTGAAACACAAATGACTGCTGCTATTCCGGTTGCCATTCGTGAAGCAGGTCGCCGCATGAACTCTATGAGTCAAGGCGGGTTACCAGTCGATGTAGCAGAAACAGCCGCTTGGTTGGCAACGCCTGCATCTGGTGGCGTTAATGGTAATATAGTACGTGTATGTGGTCAAAGTTTATTAGGCGCTTAATATACTTAATGTCGCCAAATAGGTCATGCATAATGCTTGATAATTGATTGTTGATGTCAACGACCAAAATCATAGCAATTTAAATATATGCAATAATAAATAGGGCCATCATCGTGATGGCCTTTTTTATAATTAGCTAGTCTATGACCATTATTTTAGCCTATCGCAAGTTAATTATTGTCGCACTTATAAAAGGGATCAATTATGAGAACTCGTGAATTAAAAAGTTTGCCTGAAGCTAGACAAACCTATCCAAAAATAATTAAGTCATTAATACCCGTTATCGGTTCTAACAAAAAAGTTAAGAAAAATGTCTTACCTCAGGCCACTTATGTAGTAAATGACCTGAAAATTAACATGAATAACCTACAAGACTACCGCCGTATTTGTGGTTTTGCTGATAATGGTCAGATTCCGCCTACTTATTTTGCTGTACTATCTCAATCTTTGCAGATGAATATGATGGTAGATGAAGCGTTCCCATTTGCGATGTTGGGTTTGGTCCATGTGGCTAATTCAGTCACTCAGCACCGCCGTATTGCAGACTCTGAAGTGGTATCACTGCGAGTAAGCTTTGCTAATTTAAGAGACCATGATAAAGGTAAGCAGTTTGATTTTGTGACTGAAGTCTATAGTGGTGAAGAACTAGTTTGGGAAGGAACTTCAACTTATCTGTCTCGTCAAAAAACAAAGAATAGTGGTAATAAAGACAATAAGCCAAAGACTGTCAATCAAAAACCCGAAGCGGGCAAAGATGACTTACATAGCATTTTTGCTGTACCAGAAGATATTGGTCGTCGCTATGCCCTAATTTCAGGCGATTTTAACCTCATTCATATACATCCTATTACGGCTAAAGCACTGGGCTTTCCAAAAGCGATTGCCCATGGCATGTGGTCAAAAGCCAAATGTTTAAGCCTAATGGATCTACCAGAGGCTTATACCGTAGATGTTGCCTTTAAATTGCCCATTTTTCTACCTTCAGAAGTAGAGTTAATTGGAGATAATTTAGACAAGTTGAATAAGACTACCTCAGTTGACTTTGATCTGTACAGTGCTAAAGATAATAAGCCACACCTAGCAGGCACTATCAAAAAGCTGTAAGCATTAAGTGATATACTATTAATTAATCATTTAATATTGAATAAAATTCAGCTAAAGCATATTGTTTTGGCTGAATTTATTATGTTTATAAGGAAGCTAAAATGTCAAGTGATGAATCAAGTATAGTCGACAAAGCATCAGATAATGTAAAAAATGTAAAGACTCATGAACAATCGGCAGACTCATTAAAGGATTTGTTATCAGAAGTATTGGTGAATGCTAAGTTTCCAGATGCCAATACTGTAGTTTCAGGTAAGCTATCGGCAGACCATATTGATAAAATAGCAAAAGCTGGTATTGAGCATATCATCAATTTACAACCTGAATCTGAATTAAGTTTTGATGAAAAGGCTGCAGTAGAAGAGGCAGGCATTCATTATACTCATTTGCCAATTGCTGGAGCCGAAGATTTAAAGCAAATCAATCTTTTAGAATTTGACAAAGTTCTACGTGCCAATCATGGTAAAAAGACCCTCATTCATTGTGGTTCGGGTAACCGAGTGGGCGCTTGTATAGCATTGAGGGCAGGATGGCTACGGGGTCGAAAAATGGAAACTGCAATTGAGCGTGGTAAAGAGCATGGTTTAAGCAGTCTTGAGGAAGAAGTACGTATGCGTTTATTAGTACCTCGATAGTTTATGTAAATTGTTTAGTTCAGATTTAAGTTTAAAACACTCATTCATAATACGTACAAACTATTAACGGTTTTATGCTAATAGTGAGAAGTTAGCGGTTCAGTGTTTATATTAATTAGCCTCAGGGTTGTTTTATGGGAAATCTACAAACTCAATTAGCCCAACTTATGCAAAAATTACAACTTGATGATGCTCCAGCAGGAGGATCGTTAGTGGTTTATCATAAAGGGGAGCTGATTGCTGAGGCCAATGTTGGCTATGCTGTGCCTAATATGCTCTGGGATAAAAATACTTTATCGCTGAATTTTTCGACAGGAAAAGGAGTATTGGTTACTTTGATTCACGTATTAGTGTCTCAAAATTATCTGAACTATGAGCTGCCGATAGCTGATTATTGGCCTGAATTTGCAGAAAATGGAAAACATGATATTACTTTGCGTCAAGTTCTTACTCATCAGGCAGGCTTGTTTAATATTCAATCTGTGACTGACACTGCTGACGATATGTTAGATTGGGATAAGATGTTAGTTAATGTAGCCAATATGAGCCCGCAAACTACAGCTAATGAATATGCGACTAGCGCCTATAGTGCCTTAGTTTCAGGTTGGGTGCTAGGTGGATTAATTGAGAAGGTTATGGGCGAGCCATTAAATCAAGTCATCGATAAGTATTTGGCAGAACCGTTGGGTGTGGTTGGTAGCTTATTTTTTGGGGTACCAAGAGATAAGATTGCTAAGGTAGCGACGCTTTCTAAGAATTTTGAAAATTTTGAGAAGTTTATTGGATTGGATATTGATTTACAGTCAGACTTATCTCCTAAACAAAGAAGTAGCAAACCTATACTTCGTTCTGATAGCGAGAAAACGCTAAGTTTTTATAGAAGTCTATCCCCTTATCCATTTTGGCAAAGTATGTATCAACAACAACATACTGCTAAATCAACTTTAAATACATTAGATATTGCTAATTTATATTTCGATATGAGTCATGTTCAAATACAAGACTTCAAGTATGCTTTGGTGCCGGCAGGTCGATCAGGTTTTAATTATTATAAACCTGATGCTTTAATGGCTAAAATTCCGGCTGCCAATAATGTGGCATCAGCTCAAGCTTTAGCCAAAATGTATGCCCTGTTGGCTAATGGTGGTAAGTGGCATGACAAACAGATTATTTCAAAAGAGGTGTTTGAGCAGCTATCAAAGATAAATGTAGAGGGTAGTGATGCAATTATGCCTGCTTCTAATCCGAACAGTATGCAGTGGCGTCTTGGCTATCATAGAGTGTTTAGTCTTAGCCAAAAAAATGACAACTTAAAGACTGCTTTTGGGCACATGGGTTATAATGGCTCAATGGCTTGGTGTGATACTAAGCGAGAGCTTGCCGTGGCCTTTGTGCATAACTTTGATGTAACAATGAGCACTGATATACGACAATTTGCTATCACTGAAACTATTTTGGATTGGTTCGATCAACAGTAGTTCAAGGTGTTAATGCTTATAAAATAATTTTTATTATTGTTAACCCGAATCTCAACTCTTTTTACTTAACCCTTGATTTTAAAGGACTTGATATTTTTAGTTGTAAGGTCTTACCTTTTTAAGCCTTTAATTATCAATAACTTATAAAGAGTTGAGAGTGGAGTATTGTTAATAAAAAAACATTTATTTAATAAGCATTAAATATGTTGGCTACTAAACTTACGTCTTTTTAGTAGTGGTAAGTTTCATCAAATATGGTGAAGATATACCATGCAAAAATATTGAAGCAAGAACCACAATTGAACTAATTATCCATAATTCTTTAGATT
>NZ_JAGLBC010000166.1 GCF_018260395.1 Psychrobacter sp. | reverse complement strand
GGTCTTTTTTTCACCTGTCATTTGATATTGCACTTCATGTGTTAATCTAAGATTTCTAAAACAAGTGTTGCTATAAAGAGTTAATTTCACTAATATTATTACACCAATTACGTATTTTTACAGATGATTAATATATTTTGATAGTATGTTATGAATACGTAAACCTTCGGCACAGGAATGCCTGCGACTTTCATCTTTATCTTTAAATTGATAATATGGGGCCAATAACTTTCATGGAGAATTCTCAATATGTTACATAAGTTTCCTATCTCTAAGCTTACCCTTGCTTTAATGACCCTACCTTTAGCTTCCTTATCTCACTCTGCCGCTCTTGATCGCTCTGGACAAGATACTAGTGCTTTTCTACAAGATGGTACATACGCTGAGGCTGTCTATACCTATATTGATGCAGATGTTAGTGGTGTTGACAATGCAGGTAATAAAACAGGTGATATTGCCGATTCCTATGATTTCTTCCGTTATGGCGTAAAAGCTGACGTCAATGATACTTTTAGTGTAGGTGTCTTATATGATGAGCCTTTTGGCGCAGAGGCTGCTTATAGAGATAAAAGTAATTTTGTATCAAATGGACCACAAGATGCGGCTGGATTTTCAACTAAGTTGGCTCAAATTACAGCAGCTGGTAACGCTGCTGGTGCAGCAAACCCAAATTTGCCAGGTGCTAATGGTCTTGAAAAAGCTGTAGCAGCAGGAATAGCCACTGCACGTGATGTTTCTTTATAAAAAGGAAGCGCATTAGCTGCAAGCAAAACAACTGCTGGCGAGGGTACTGACGTAAGTGTACGTACTTATAACTTAAGTACGATATTAGGTGTTAAATTTGGCGACACTAAGAACTTGCAAGTCTATGCAGGTCCTGTTGTTCAAAAAGCAGAGGCTGAGCTAGAAATTCGTGGTGTCGCTTATGGTCCTTTTAACGGTTATGATGCCATTTTAAATTCAGATTATGAAACAGGTTGGTTAGCTGGAGTTGCTTATACCAAACCTCAAATTGGTTTAAAAGCAGCATTAACTTATCGTTCAGATATAGCACATGAGTTTAAAGGTAGTGAGCGAGTATTTGGACAAAGTCAGCCTAGTAAGATAGACGTTACCACGCCTGAGTCATATAACTTTGATTTTCAAACTGGTCTTAACCCAACCACCTTAGCTACAGCTAAAGTCCGTTATGTACCTTGGAGTAACTTTTCGATTGTTCCTCCACAATATACTGCTGTTTCTAAAGGTCCACTGGTGACTTATTCTGATGATGAGTGGTGGGTAGAGTTAGGCTTAGCCAAGAAAGTTGCTGATAACCTAGCTATTTCGGGCACAGTAGGGTGGGACAGTGGGGCTGGCAATCCAGTATCTTCATTAGGACCTGTTGAAGGTTATTACAGCGTAGGTTTAGGTGCCAAATATAATGTAACAAAAAACTGGGCAGTTTCTGCTGGCGGAAAATACTTAAAGTTTGGAGATGCTAAAGGTGTGTTGCCTTCAGGAAGTATTGTTTCAAACTTCGAGAATAATGATGGCTATGTAGTAGGCGTTAAGCTTTCATACCAAGACAAGTAATCTAAGACAATTAAATTTAGACAAGCCACTCTATAAAAATGATAACGTTAACAGAACTTTTTAATAGTATGATTACTAACATTGTTAATAGTATCTAGTTATAACTAACTTGATTACTTTATTATGAAATTTTAAAAAAAAGTAGCCTTTTGGCTACTTTTTTACATTAATAAATTCTTAAATCACTAGTTGCTATCTTTAACAAGTTTCACTATGATATTTAAAAGCTTAACTAAAACTTAACTCTCTTTCATTATCGAGTATATTTTCTAGTAGCTTTGGCACAGGATTGCCTGATATCTTTTAATTAAATAGCATCAATGCATAATTAAGGCGTATCAAATACATATATCATGGAGGATTTCAAATGCCACAAAAACGTCCTTTCTTTAAGCTCACACCTGATCTTATCTCGCTTTTATTTATTTCATTATCTCATTCTACTGGTATATACCGCTTTTTACAGTGCATTAAAGATTACTCAAATGATAATAGTTATACCGCAATTAATTACGCTCATTTAAAGACTAGTATTGTTAGTCACGCTAATGCTGGCTAATTTTCGAAGGTTATAACTTTAAAAAATTTCCAAGCTAATACTAAATATTTTTTAGATCAACTTTCTATTTATCAAATTCAATACCCTTGAACTTTTACAACTTTTAAATCTTATCAATGTAAAATCAAAAAACTTCATGGAGGAAGTCAAATGTCAACTAAAGACAATTCAATTACGACCTATATCAATCATAATTCGATAAGCAGCCCACTTAAAACCAGTGTAATACTTATCTCAACACTGATGATAGCAGCTTGTGGCACTGACAATACATGGTCTAATAACGTGGATAATGTGTCGTCAACTATTATATACAAGCCCAAAACACCAACTGAGATAAAGCTGATAGAAGCTGATACTAAACTTAGCGGTACAGTTGAGCCTAATAATACTGTCAAAATTAAAGACAGTACAAACAAAGAAATTGGATCAGCCGTTGCAGATGCAAGTGGTAAATTCTTAGTTACTTTTAGTAAGCCGCTAACTAAAGGTGAGACGATACAAGTAGAAGCTTATTATCCAGCTGGTACTCGTGCTAGCGATGTAAAGACAGTGGAAGTGCCTGGTACAACTAATCCTGAAAGTGGTGGAGATGACAACAATCCTACTACTGCACCAGAAGCTACTAAATCAGGCGTACAAGCAATTAATATAGGTACATCGGTAGCAGGTCTTCAAGATTTCGTAGCAACAACGCGTGATTTTACTATTGCAAATGATAAAGTTACGGCGCGTGCTGATATAGCCTCTAATAATTTATTACCTAAAGTAGAAGTTATAATCTCAGGTTCAAGTGATACACAGGTATCTAATGGATTTAAAAGCCATAATGACAATACTATTATTCCAACTGCCTTAGGTAATCTGCCACTTCAATACACGTCGGTCTATAAGAGCTACAATGACGTTATGAACATTGGTCATATCGACGGAGTTGCAAACCTTAATGGAAAGGAAATCCCAGTAAATGGCGTTGCAGTTACAGGTAATGCTACTAAAGCTGAAAATATACCTACTGAGGGTAAAGCAGATTATTCAGGTGACGCAACTCTTCGTAAACTGGGTATTGGTAATGAGATTGAATTTGGAAAATCTGAACTTACTGCCGACTTCGCAGCCAAGAAGCTTGATGGCAAACTCAAATTTAGTAAAGCTGGCGACCTTAGTTTGTCAGCTGCTATTTCTGGTAATAAATTCTCTGGTGATAAAACCGAAGGTGGATTCTACGGTGTTGATGCTAAGTATTTAGGTGGTATATATAATAGTGCCGTAGCACAAGGTACATTTGCGGCTACGAAAGGTGGTTCTACAGTTCCAACTTCACCTACATCACCTTCTAATCCTGCAGTACCTTCGAGTCAATCTTCGAATTCACCAGAATCTGCTAAAACAGGTGCTCAAACTTTAAATGTAAACGTTAAACCGTTAAACCAGGTATTCAAAACCACTACTCGCGATTTCACAGCTAGCAATAATGACGTTGTTGCTCGCGCTGACATCGCATCAAATAATTTATTAGGAAAATTGACACTTACTACCTCGGCATCAGGTGACTCATCTACTACTAATGGTTTTAAAAATCACAGTGATAGCGCAGAAGTGGCAGCTTTAGGTCAGAAATTACCTTTAACATATTCTTCAGTGTATAAAGACTTTGATACTGTAATGCGAATAGGTCACATTGATGGAAAAGCAATCTTTAGTGGTATCGAATTACCAGTTAATGGCGTTGCTGTTATTGGGAATGCTACAAAAGTAGAGAACATGCCTACTGAAGGTACAGCAGCTTATATGGGCGATGCAACTTACCGTCAACTTGGTATCGGTAATGCAATAGAATTTGGTTCTTCTGAATTCAATGCAGATTTTGCTGCGAAAAAGGTTGATGGGTCACTTAAATTTAATCAAGCTGGAAGTATTGGTATATCTGCCAATATTTCTGGTAATAAATTTTCAGGTACTAGTGTAGAAGGTGGGTTTTATGGTGGCGATGCTCAGTTCTTAGGTGGAATCTATACAACTGATAACGCCCAAGGTACTTTTGGTGCCAAAAAGAAATAAAAATGCTTTAAGCTAATTATTGATTTTTATGATAAATATAGCTCAAATAAGGAACTGTACCCTATAAATTTAAATTTTGCAGGTCAGTTCCATAAATAACTATCTAACATTTAGTTCTTAGATATCTAAAAATTTTAGTGTAACAAGAAATTTATGTTAAGTGAATTTAATTGACTTTTGTTATCGATTTTGTTTATCTATAATTAACCAGTTTATTATTTTAACTGTAATGTATTAATGGATTATTATATATCTTCATGGAGGAAGACGAATGTCACCTATCAGTCATTCAATATTGAATCGCTCAGCCCTATCAACTGCAAGAAACTTAACTACTGCAAAAAAACTAAAAACACCTTTAAAAGCTAGCGTAGTTATTCTAACTACTGTGATCCTTTCCTCATGTGGATCAGAAGATTCTAAGTCCTATTATTCAGCGCCTTCAGATATTCCAACTAGTCCTAATAATGCAGGTGATACCGGAGCTACCGGTGGAAATACAGGCGCTACTGTTGG
>NZ_JAGLBC010000165.1 GCF_018260395.1 Psychrobacter sp. | reverse complement strand
AAGTGTAGGTTCGAACTATCATAATATTTGCGTCTATGATAGTGCGTAAGTTCTATTTATATAAAAATAGGTGTTAAAATATAGAGTAACCCATTTTGATTGCTAAAATAACGCTGTTTAAAGCAGATATAACTTTTTATAGATATCTGCTATTACTACTTATCTCCATTCATTAATTCTAGTGTAAATCTTCTATAATGCTTGATACCCCTATTATGCCTAATAATTTAAATTCAAATTCCAATTCAAATTCAAACCCCACTACTAATGAAACTTCTGTATTTAATATTGCTGGCATCACATACAACTTAGACGATCATACCCCTATGATGGTGCAATATCTAACCTTAAAAGCACAATATCCTCATGCATTATTGTTGTATCGTATGGGCGATTTTTATGAGTTATTTTTTGAAGATGCGCAGCGGGCTGCTGATATCTTAGACATTACCCTAACACGTCGTGGTAATCACAAAGCAGGAAATAATATCGCCATGGCAGGTGTCCCGTTTCATGCTGCTGAGAGTTACATGGCGCGGCTGATTGCAGCTGGAGAAACAGTGGTAATTTGCGAACAGGTTGAAGAGATTGCAGAGCCCAATGAAGTTGTCGAAAAGCCATCAGCTAAAGGCATTATGCGACGAGAGGTGGTTAAGACTTTAACCGCAGGTACTTTAACAGACGATGCCTTAATTGGTCCGAACCAGACCCCATGTGTAGTCTCAATTGACTTTCTGGTCAGTAAGAATTTACATCAAGTAACTCAAGCTCAAGCTAAGAAATGGCAGGTTGGTATCAGTCAGCTCGACTTAAATGCCGGCACCATACGCACCCAAACCCTTCGCCTTGACTCATTGTTAAAGCAGTCTGCTAGTAGCACTAATATTCATCAGCATGATGAAGAGCAATCGTTAGACTTTGAGGCGCTTTTAAAACAACGTTTGCTTACGGTACTGATACGGTTTTCGCCCAGTGAGGTTATTATTTCTGAGACAACCTCAGATGAGTGGCGTCATTGGCTTCAAGATAAACTTTATTGCCCAGTAATTAGCGTAGCTGCTAGCGACTTCCATGCTCAACATGCAGCTACCACAGTGTGCAGACAGTTTAATGTACAAACTATAGAGGGCTTGGGTATAGCCGATAGCGTCGTGGCTCAGACCAGTACCGCCGCTTTAATTCATTATGCCCAGCAGACCCAGCAGAGACATACCCCGCAGCTAAACGAGTTGATCGTTGAGCGTGATGAAGATTACCTGATTATTGATGATATTAGCAGTCGTAACTTAGAGTTATTTGTTCCGGTTAGTCCGAATGGCACCAGTTTGCTGAGCGTGGTCAATCACTGTCAAACACCAATGGGCAAACGTTTGCTTAGTAATCAACTCAAGCGTCCTTTACGCTTGAAGCAAGCTCATTTGCAATTACAGGATAGACTAGATGCAGTCGAATGGTTTATTCGTCAGCCGTCATTGGCTAATTTACAGCCGCTACAGCAATATTTACAAAGTATTGCCGATATTGAACGCATTAGTAGTCGTATCGCATTACATAGTGCCAAGCCTCGTGATTTAAGGCGTCTGGCTACTAGTATACGAAATAGCGAACAACTGGCGCAACAGTTACAAAGCTTAGGATTAGAACCTAATGTACCTCAGTTGTTGATTCAAATTTTCAATCATTTGCCTTTAGAACATCCTGAACTGATACACATAGCCGATATGCTTGATAAATCTATTATCGAGGAGCCACCTGCACATATACGAGATGGAGGCATGATAGCCACGGGTTATGATGAAGAGTTCGATCGCTTAGTACATTTGCATGATAATATCCAACAAACCTTGGATGACATGGCTGATGAAGCCCGAGAAACTTACAAATTGGCAAGTTTGAAAGTAGGTTTTAATAAAGTGAGTGGGTTTTACTTTGAATTACCAAAAGGTCAAGCAGCTTCTGCGCCAGATGCCTTTATCCGTCGCCAGACTCTAAAAAATAGCGAGCGTTTTGTCACCGAACCACTTAAAAATCTGGAAGTGGATTACCTAGATGCTCAAACCAATGCCCTCGCTCGTGAAAAAGCTCTATATCAAGGCCTTTTAGTAACTATTAGCGATCAGCTACATCATTTACAGCAATTGAGCGCCGCCCTATCACAACTTGATGTCCTGCTGAATTGGGCAGTACTAGCCAAAGAAAATAACTGGGTGAGACCTGAGTTAGACCCTGATTCAAGCTATCTTGATATTCAAGACGGTCGTCATCTGGTTGTTGAGGCCATGAATCAGCCCAAAATCAATCATGCTAAATCAGTTATGCCAGTTTCCGGGTCGAGCAGCCAACATTTTGTAGCCAACGATTGCCAATTGGGTACTAAGTCACATAATGAAAGATTGTTGTTGATTACTGGGCCAAACATGGGCGGCAAATCGACTTACATGCGACAAACGGCGTTGATTGTTTTATTGGCTTGCTGTGGAAGCTTTGTGCCTGCCAGTTTAGCCCGCGTAGGTGATATTGATCGTATATTTACCCGCATTGGTTCTGCAGACGACTTGGCTGGTGGTAAGTCTACTTTTATGGTCGAAATGATTGAAACCGCTCAGATTTTAAATTTATCTAGTTTTAGTTCCTTGGTCCTTATGGATGAGGTAGGCCGTGGTACTTCAACCACTGACGGTTTGGCGATAGCCCATGCTTGCGCGGTTCAATTGGCTGAAATGGGCAGTTTAACTCTATTTGCTACCCATTATTTTGAATTAACCCAATTGGCAGAACAAAACGAATTAACTCAAAAAGTTAGAAACGTGCATGTGGCTGCCAGCCAAGTTGAAGGTCAATTGCTATTACTTCATAAAATACAACCCGGCGCTGCAAGCTCCAGCTTTGGTTTACATGTGGCAAAAATGGCGGGAATTCCAGAACAAGTTTTAATAGCAGCCGAGCACTACTTAACACAGCAAAAATCGTTAAATATCTCTGTTGCTGCCACTCAATCAGTTTATGATAGTAATCATGCTAAAATGGATAAAGCTTATGCAAATGATGACCATAGCCATAGTTCTGTACCGAAAATTTCCGATTTTTCGCAACAATCACATAGCTTAAGCGAATCGCAAGGCGCTTTAGATTTAATAAAGACTTTAGAAACCGACAGTCAAAAAAAGGATTTGAGTGATGGCATGAACCGTATAAATGCTAATGTTATGACTGTTTATGAAAAACTAAAAGCGTTACGTCCTGATGAATTAACTGCGAAGCAAGCCCTTGATCTTCTGTACGAGCTAAAACAAAAAGTTGAAAATGACTGATTGTAAAAAACTGACGGATGGGAATTTGTGAAATAACCATTAACAAGGTAAAATACATCCCTAAAATAAATCTTATCCCTCATTCGCAACTTACTTATCTTGTAGTGCTAACCATTAAGACCAGACCGATTTAGCAACTGTAACCTATATTAATGGCATACAAGCTAAGATAATTCGCCAAAATGGTTAACTATTGTTCAAGATAACTTTTATAAAGGTAGCTCGCTATGACATTTGTTGTCACCGAAAATTGCATCCGCTGCAAGTACACCGATTGTGTTGAAGTCTGCCCTGTGGACTGCTTTTATGAAGGGCCTAATTTCTTGGTCATTCATCCTGATGAATGTATCGACTGTGCGTTATGTGAACCTGAGTGCCCAGCCAATGCTATTTTTTCAGAAGATGAAGTGCCTAAGGGTCAAGAAGAATTTATCGCATTAAATGCGGAGCTCGCTGAAGAGTGGCCAAACATCACTGAAATGCATGATCAATTACCAGACGCTGAGAAATGGGATGGTGTTGAAGGTAAGATTCAGTATTTAGAGCGTTAATTGGGTTTAGATTTGAATCATTTTATTAAAGCGACCTAAGGGTCGCTTTTTTTATTGAGAATTAAATTGATGTGAATTGCGGTGTAATGGACAAAATTCAGGCTATCTTGCAGAGTTTGTCATTAAAAAGTTGTTAATAAACTTAAGCTTACGTTGTTTATTAAGTCCATTATGACTGCTTAATTGGCGTTTTAACGCACTAAACAAACCTTCTAGAGAATTGGTTGTCTTTGGGATGTTTAAGTCATCCAATTCTCTATAAGTGAATAACCAATCACTATTTACTCGCAAGCTACTATAGGCACTTCTAAGATGCTTATGGGTGTACCAAGTCTTACCAGTATCTGTATTGGTACTACGATCATTTAAATAGTCTTGATGGGTCAAATACCAGCTATCCAAGTCTTGAATGAACGTTGTCTTATCATAATCCTTTATGTTTAAAGCGAGCTGTCTAAGGGCAATACTAGCGATATTTTTAGGTCGACGAGTTAAGTATCGAGTGATGATCTGTAGCTGATGAAACTGGCACATTTGCATGGGAGTATCTTTAAACGAAGCACTAAGACCGCGTTTTCCATCGCAAGCAATACTTGTTATATCAATGCCTTTTGATTTTATATGCTCTATTCCTAGCTTATACAGCGAGTTAGTTTCATAATGAATAATACGGTGGTGTAATACCGCTTTGATTGTATAGTCGATAAATACCATTAGGCCAAACGTTCTACCAAAGTAGGTCGTGTCCATCACTATGTTTGCACGAGTAGGTAGCTTATTAAGTGGCTTTATTTCAATTGTATATAGTCGCCTTTGTATGGTCTTTATGCTACAGCGGTGTAATGGACAAAATTCATGCTAAAAAGTAGAAGGTAGTCGCTAATGGACAAA
>NZ_JAGLBC010000164.1 GCF_018260395.1 Psychrobacter sp. | reverse complement strand
TAATCTAGACAGCACCTAGAATAGGTTGGCAATAATTATTTTGTTAATTACTCAACATTATTAGATAAATTTTTCTGATCTACGCTGTATTGATATGATTAAATCACAATTTACCCTTAGTATCTAATATAAAGTTTAGTAATCTACTCATGGTAAAAGCGCCAAAATGGGCAACCACAACGTTGTTCGCTGATTCTGTTATAGTGATAAATAACGCCTAACGGAGTTCTCCTATGACTATGTTTCAAAGACTCACCAAAAACACCCTCAAACTATTCACAGCCAGCCTAATACTCGCAACCTTGACCGCCTGCACCACGCATTCAGCCCCACTCTACCAGAAAGTAGCACCGCCACCATACAACACCTTAACCGATGCCCAGCTTATCAAAATAGCAAAGTGGGATGAGCGCCAACCCAAAGAATATATCTCTAAACAAGTAATTGGCGTGCACAACGGCGTGACGGTCATCGTAGAGATGCAATGCTCAGACGTCTGCCCAGAAAACACGGCGCAAGTGGTATATTATGAGGTACCAAAGGGGCAACATGTGACAGTATTGGCGGTGTCACTAAATCAATATTAACCCCGATTGCCATTACCATTATGCCAATGGACTACTGCTTGCCTGCCGTTATTGCCGATTATTGGGAAAGCTATCCTTAAAAAATAAAGAAGGTATTAAATCATAACGGTTTTTTCATATTCAAAAGATATACTATAATAAGATAATAGTTACCTAGGATTTGAAAGTGAACCAAGTATCTACAAGACTAAGCATTGGCCAACGTCTGCCACTAAATAAACTTAATATTTATGATGCTGAGCCAATTACGTTTAAATTTACCCGTCTAAGCCCAATCGAGATAGGCATTAGTTGTTTTGCGTTAGACCCGTCAGGCAAACTGATTAGCGATGATTACATGGTGTTTTATAATCAACCAAAATCTCCTTGTGGTCATATCAAACTCAACCATTATCAAAGTGAACATAGCGCTGATAAAGTCATACAAGCTGAGTTCGAAGTTCACTTATCCACTCTAAATACGCAAATCGATAGTCTTTATTTTGTGTTATCAGCAGACAAGCCTTTAAACCAGGTTCAATCTCTAGATATAGACATTTACCAACAAACTCAAAAAGCACAAGCCGTCTATCAAGCGACAGATTTTGCCAATAATCAAGCCTGTATGCTCATTCGATTGTATCGTAAAAGTGGCGTATGGCGACTTGCCAATGTAGGGCAAGGTTTTGATGGTGGTCTTGCCTCTATCGTTAAGCATTTTGGAGGAGAAGTTGACAATAACTATAACAATAACTACGACAATGACAATCATCAGCCAAACCAAACAAGTCTTGCAACACAACCAATCCATCAAGCACATACTAAGCCTAAAGTATCGCTAGAAAAAGTAATGTTGCAAAAAGCGCCTAAGCTGGTCAATCTCGCCAAAAAAGCCACGGTATCGTTAGAGAAACGCCACTTACAAAAGCTTACAGCGAAAGTCGCCTTAGTATTGGATGCCAGTGGGTCGATGCACCAGCAATATAAACAAGGACGGGTACAAAAGGTGGTAAATCGGTTATTGCCATTGGCGGTAAGCTTCGATGATGATCAAGCACTGGATTGCTGGGCATTTGGTGAAAAACCATGTTATCTAGGTGACGTTGGCTTGCAAAACTATGAAGGTTTTATCGATAGTGTGCAAGGCGGCTTGAGAGATTGGCCACTGGGTGCTAGAACCAATAATGAGGCCGCTGTTATGGAAATGGTGACGGACTTTTATAAACAAGATAGGCTAAACATACCTGCTTATATCTTGTTTATTAGCGATGGCGGTGTCGCCAACAGTAAAGGCATTACCAAAATTATCACTGAGGCCGCCAAACTGCCATTTTTTTGGCAATTTGTGGGGTTAGGGGGCCGCAACTACGGTATTTTGGAAAATCTTGACGAGATGACAGGTCGGGTGGTGGATAACTGTAATTTCTTTGCGCTTGATGACTTAGATGACATGAGTGAAGAAGAATTATACGAAAATCTATTAGAAGAGTTTCCAGCTTGGCTAAAAAAGGCAATAGATAAGGGTATAATTCAAGATATATAGCTTCAAAAGATATTATAGGTAAACAACGGAGTCCAACATGAAAACATTAAAACTGACTATTGCTTTAATTTTGACCAGTTCATTATTCCTTACTGCTTGTACTTTGACTGGACTGGTAGGCGGGACGGCAGGACACTGATTAATCGGTGCTATAGTCGCTAATTTATAAGCAGTTAATGGAGGATAGGATAAAAAATTCTAGCCTTAGAGGAATCAACATGCAGATATTGAATATAGAAACGGTTAAAAAACAACTGACTATGCCAATGGCCATTGAAGCCATTGAAGAGTTACTAAAATTACAATGTAACAATCCAAACTGGGTAAAATCTCCAGAACGTTTGGTTATACCTACATATTCTGAAACGGATAAACATCAATCAGGGTCACATTTATCCATGCCTTGTGTGGTCTTTGATGGTAAAAAAGAGTATGCCGTAGTCAAATTGGTGACCATTTGCCCTGATAATCCTAAGCAAGATTTACCAACAACGGTGGCTACTATTACCGTCTCAGATACGGGAACAGGTGAAACATTAGCTTTTATGGACGGTATTTACGTCACTCAAGTTCGCACGGCGGCTTTATCGGGCGTTGCTACCAAATATATGGCTAATCCAAATAGTAAAACCGTCGCAGTTGTTGGTACTGGTGGCATGTCGTATGAGCAACTCAACGCGGTATTAACCGTTTGTGCGAACATTACTCAGGTTACCTTATGGAACCGTACTTTAGACAAAGCAGAGGCATTTAAACAAAAATTTCAACGTGATTATTCCAAGTGGCAAGTCACATTCACAGTTTGTGAGTCGATATCAGAAGCTGTACAGCGGGCAGATATTATAAACTTGGCTACACGAGCGACCCAAGGACTGTTTGATGTAAATCAAATTAAGTCCGATGTGCATATCAATGCGGTGGGCGCATATCAGCCTAATATGAAAGAGGTGAGTGACTCGGTACTCGAAGCCAGTAACTGTGTAATTATTGACGATCTAGAAGGCGGCAAACATGAAGCTGGAGATTTGATTCAAGCTCATAATAATAAGGACTGTGATTGGCAATGGAATAAATTGACTGGACAATTAATGGAATTGGTATCAGGCAAACTTCAAATTGATAATTGTCAGTCAGCTAAAGGAATTACCTTATTTAAATCAGTAGGAGCTGCAAGCTTTGATGCCGCAGTGGCCTTAAAAATTGCTCAAGTTGCACAAAGTAATCTTATCGGTCAAACCGTATCACTATAGACTCACTGATTTAGACAGCTCGTTTATATCTTATGCTAGGTGGCTAGTTTTTGAGGTTGAGCATGGTTAGGGATTGAGCATTAGGGGTCTAGTATTAGAGTTGGATTAATATGGTAAGGGATACCTACTATGTCATTTAAATGCTACAAATTTGTCATTATTATTATTTGACAGGTTTCTCAAGTCTTACTACCAATACATCACATGAGACATTGGGTAAAATAGCATCTACTGTTGCACCATTTATCCAAGCAGAAATACCATGGCGTTCGTGACGACCAATAATTACCAAGTCAACCTTATTTTTATCACAATAATTGATAATGCCTTCACTGTTAGAGATAGCAGTTGTTACTTCTTGTTGGCTATCTTCTAAGCCGTTACGATGCAAAAATTCAACTAAGTCTTTTCTAGCACTTTTACAGCGTTCATCATCAATCTCATCATATAAACTGGCAGCAGGCACCATTTCATAGCCAAATCCGACCACAGTATCTTTAACAATGTGTAGCACCGAAAACTGTGCATCGACTTGACGAGAGTGGATGTACTTAGCTTTTTGAGCCACGACATCTGCATCAGAACGTAAATCAGTCACTAACAAAATATGTTTATAGCTCATAGCAACACCTATATAAGTTAGATTAAAATAAGTTAGATTAAAAAAATTAGTTTATAGCAGGGTCTAAAGGAAATAATCGTTGAATTTATAAATACTATAATATGCTTATTTAGACACAGTTTCAGTATGATTTTATCAACTCAATGAGCAATAAGATGACCATCTATAAATTTAACTAAAATTATTTTAAGCTATTTTAAAATAAAGCTTGCATAAGGGTAGTTGGCGGCCTATACTGTGCTCCTGCTTAAGAGAAGTCCTGCAGCAAATCATTACCTCGTAGTATTAGCATTAATCCTCCGTTTTAAGATTTACCGTAGTTGCTCAGAGCGTTACCCGACCGAAATGGTCATTATGTTTTAAAATTAGGATTATATATGTCAGATACTATCAAAGGTACAGTAAAGTGGTTTAACGAAGCTAAAGGTTTTGGCTTTATCGCACCAGAAACTGGTCCAGACGTTTTTGCTCATTACAGCGAAATCGCAAGCTCAGGTTTCAAAACCTTAGCTGAAGGCCAAGAAGTTGAGTTCACAGTAACTCAAGGTGCTAAAGGCCCACAAGCCCATGGTATCACAGCCGTTTAATTGGTCGAAACCAAATAGACAAGACAAGTTAGAGTGCAAACCCATTAAGTGAGTCCACTTTAAACGAGTCAAAAATAAACGAGCCCTAGGCTCGTTTTTTTCGTCTGTAGTTTTTAATAATTAGCTTTTAAGAAATAGCTTTTAAGAAATTGTCTTTAAGAGATAGTTTTTGATAAGTATGTTTAATATGATAAGTAATTGAACAAAATTAAATACCTACGCTTTAAAAGTAGAAAAATTTATC
>NZ_JAGLBC010000163.1 GCF_018260395.1 Psychrobacter sp. | reverse complement strand
ATTATGAATGTTATGGAAAGTTGGTATTATAATATATTTCTGTTCGATTACTTAGGACATATCACATGAAGTCGAAGCAACGAGTCAAACACCGACTAAACGCCAATAAAGCCTTATTAGAATCAAGTATTTATAGCTATGGCCGTACTGCTAGTCCTGCTGAAAATCAGGACTTACAAGTGCTGCAGCGTATGCGAAAGTTCATTTTACCCAAAGGTTACAAGTTAAAAAAACACATATTAGACGAAATAGCTGAAGGCTATGAACTTATAGATCCTGCGGCCGATAAACTAACGAATAAATATAAGCGCTTTGCCGATGAGTTACAAAATGCCATTTTGAATAAAGATGCTTTTAAAGCTTCAGATAAAGCCTATATGCTAGAGGATTCAGAATTCAAACAGATGGTGGGGCAGTTTTCTACGCACCCTGCATGGTTCGATGCGAAGCTTGCTGAAAAAGGAGCCATTGCCTATAGACGTTATCCATTGACGCTCGTTTGGCTTCTGCGTAATGTGGCTTTAATGGCAGGTTATAGTATTCCTGCGCTATCGCTACCCCTTATCCAAACAGGCTCGCTGGTTCATGATGCTCTAGCACGACTCTATCGAACCTATGGCTATATGATGGCGGTGTCGGAATATCCCGAAATTACCGGCGATACGACGCCATTGGCAATTGGCGGCGAAGCGTGGCGACAAACCATTCGAGTCCGTCAATTACATAGCTGGGTTCGAAAAGGCTTGATTAAAGACGGCTGGGATACTGAGTATTGGGCACAGCCAGTTAACCAGTCTGACATGATTGCCACCCATTTACAGTTCTCTTTACTTATTTCACGAGGACTAAGATGGCTAGGTGCGCGCATTAGTGAGGAGGAGGCTGAAGGTATCATGCATCTTTGGCGTCTAGCAACGTGGTGGATGGGTGTGGACTTAGAGCGTATCCCCGAAACAGAACAAGACGCTTGGGAGTGGCTTTATACTTACTTGGCAGCACAAAGGCTTGACTTTGAAGTAGGGCGACCATTAGCCAAAGCTTTACACGACCTACCTTCACAGATTATGGGTAAGCAGACGTGGCGTGGCCATGCGGTCGAGTTATTAAATGCTAGTGTGACCCGTACTATAGTAGGAGACGATGTGGGTGATGGATTGAACTTGCCAAAAGTACCTTTTCGACAAGGCATATTATTAAGTGCTCCGGTCTTATTTGGAATCGATAGTGCTCGACGTCTGCATCCAAAAATAGAAGCACGCATTGATACCTTTAGAAAAGAGCGTCAACATAATATGAACTGGTGGCTTAGAGAGAATGATCCTTACTATGCACAAAAAGAATCGAGCTAAATATCAATCAAGCTAAAGAACAATCAAGCTAAAAAACAACCAACCTAATCAAGATACATACACTGATGTATAGAGATAAGCTAATAAATAGACGGACTATTTATTAGCTTATGAGGCTTATCAAAAAATACTTATTAAGTTATTAACCGAAAAAAAGCATTAAAAATTACTTATCAAAAACTTGTTTGAGGCTACTTGGCTCATCACGTTTTAAGGCATTGCCTTTATGACGCTCTATGGATGACGCTTGATAGGCTTGCAGGCGAGACTGCTGAATACGGCCAATGGGGCGATTCTTCTCCAAGCATCGAAACGGGGTAAATGACAAATGCTCCATAGCATCAAAGTTACCGTCTTCAGGTACATCCTGACGTATTACCGTTAAGCGAGCCACTGTGACAAAAGGCGCCTCTTTTTCCTTCCACTCTTGAGTCAAGTCCTCAATCGGTTGCTTCTTAAGATTACGGCATAACTGAATTTGCACCTCCAATTCAAGGTCATGCTCGCTAATCTCTGTTATCAACGCTTTACGAATAGTTTCATCTTCACTTAGCAGATTAATGTCGGGATGATTAATTTTTGCGATGGACTCTGAAGTGAGTGTCACCCTTATTTTGCCCATATAGTCACCATGACGTACCGCACCCATTGAAAAATACTCATAGAGCCATGGGTTTTTGGGCTTAACCATGGCCAGCTTGCGAAACGCATTTAACGTCTTAAACGATTCAAATTGCGGAATCTCTTTGCCATACTGAGTTAACCAATCAAAGCCAAACTTGGCCTTGCCAGCTAATCCATTGGCCAAATAGCCATTGAACGCAAATGCTAACTTGGACAAATACGCATAATCTTTTAATTGACTGGTGAAAAACACAGGGGCATTGACCAACGCAAAATCCATTGTGGTAGCATTTGGTTCATCGGGGGTTAATTTAAGACCGTCTACATCAAATACTTTAAACGCCAGCCCAATAGCTAAGCCCAGTCGTCTATCCGGGGCAACGGTTGCAGCAGCGTTCGAAAAGCGTATCACCGCGTCATGAGTGCTTGGCTTGGCATACAACCCCTGTGCATACTCGGCAGGCAGGTTATCCAAAACTTCAAAGCGTGCCTTTAGCGCACAATAGCCTTTGGTGTGCACCGCACGACCATGATAGTCGAGTTTATTTTTGCCTTTACTGCTTTGAACTTCCTTACGTATATCGGCACTAATCACATCAATTAGAGCTGATTCTTCTGCGCTTAAAGTGGTGTATTGGTCATCAAATTTGACGTATTTTGGCTTAGGTTTAAATATTTTTTTTAGCATGGCGGGCTACCTTATAGAATGAGAATTTGGGTTGCCCGTTTATCTTAAAACGATTTTGGATGTGAGTTTGCAATGAAATGCAATTAAAGCTTAACTTTGCACCTTTTGTTTAATTGATAAGGTAATTGTGATAGTACTTACGCAAAAATTAAGATGGACGGCTATTTATTGGTAATCATTTCTATACGCAGGCTGGACGGTGGTTCTGAGGTACTATATATAACCCCCAGTCGCCTATAACAGGCTGAAATAGAAGCCATTGCAAAAGTCCTACGTTAATGATTCTTCTGCTTCCATAATTCATTGGCTTCAATCAAACTAAGCTCAGGGTATTTCTCTCTAAGCGCTTTAACCGCCTGAACGTGGTTAAGGTGGGATAAGTGTTCTTCTAAATACACAAGACGCTTATCTTTACGGGTATTAGAATCTTGAGGGTTTCTTAACTGCTCAATTCTGACTTTTAGGTTATCTATCTGCTTTTTTTGCGTATAAACTACTATGAATAAGCCAATGACTAAAAGCATATAACCTATTTGCTCTAGTGACATGAGTGCCTCTTTTAAATAAGCTATATAGTATTTACTGAAGTCTGAAGTGTCATCTATTAATGGATGCTAACATCTTAACGGATTATTTTATCTAATTTTTAAATTGCCATTAAGGAATAACTTAAATGCATCTAATATTTTTCCTTGCTGTTGCTATCTTATTATGTGCAGAAACCTATTTAAAAGATAGTAAATATCTAATTTTAATACGTGTAATTACGCTTTCAATCATGATAGGTACAATATTATTAGGGGTGTTCGGATTCTTAGAGTAATTTTTATACCGCTATAATCTATAACTTTAAATAGGAACTGATTAAAGGAAGGCAGTTATAGTATGCTTAAAATTCTCTTATATTTATTGACTCCAATCTAGTCTAAAAACATCCCAAAACTGATGGTTAAGAATTTTGCTTGCATTTCAGCTTAATTCTTTCAGCACAAACCTCTTTACTCTGGGTAAACGTTTGCATTGACGTTATTCTACAATTTTAAGCGGGGGTTAACTGCTAAATTCTGGCTTTAAGCCTTTTAACTTCTTTGTTTTGAATATAGTAGGACAAGGATAAGAACATAAATAGAATGATGTAACCCATTTTCCCAAGTGACATGGCAGCCTCCTTTGAAATAAAAACCGAAAGTTTTATGGATTAGCTATCATAAAGTAACAGATGAAAGAATGAGCCGTAGGGTACGCCTTGCGTACCTATTAACTTACTGAAAATTAGTTAGGTAGGGTGGGCGAAATTTAGTTAAACCCATGTATTAATAGCGCTTGTATTGGGTTATTACCTATGCTACACGATAAAATAAGGAAAAACTACTTTACTATACGTCATTGACGTATATAATAGAAATTAAAACCAAGGATATTAGGTGTTACATTTTATAGAGACTCCGTTATTTACCAAACAAGTCATAAAGTTGTTAGACGATGACAGTTATAAACAGCTGCAATCAGATTTAATTGAGAATCCAGAACAAGGGAGTCTAATTCAGGGTACAGGTGGTATCAGAAAGACAAGATGGGCGTTAAACCAAGGTAAGAGTGGTGGCGTGCGTATTATTTACTATTATGTAAATAGTCAGGGCATATTTTTTATGCTACTTGCTTACCCTAAAAATAAGAAAGTAAGTTTGTCGAGTCAAGAGAAGTCTAACTTATACAAGCTGATCCAACAAATCAAAGAGGTATATAACCATGACGAATGAATTTTACGATGATTTATCGCAATCATTAAGCCAAGCCCTAGATATTGCTAAAGGTGAGGTTGAACCGAGCCGACAGTTTAGCCATGATGTTCCTGATATTAAGATGGTTCGAGCCAAAACAGGCTTGAGTCAACTGCAGTTTTCTGAAAAGCTGAATATTAGCCCACGTACTTTACAAAATTGGGAGCAGGGCACGAGAAATCCAACTGGAGCAGCAGTAACATTGATGCGATTGTTAGATAAAAAGCCTGAATTGATTATGGATGCTTAGGTAGGTAGCGCGCCAACAAAGCATTTAAACCAACGATTGCTCTACAAATTATGCGTAGGTTTCGAAACTGGGTAGGGTGGTGTAAGTTTTATAAAAACTCGAAGAGGCTTTGATAAAACGTAACCCACCAATTTTATGTTTATAATAATATTGGTTTTACTTTTTTGGTGGGTTACGCTTCGCTAAGTCAGCCTACTTTTTATAATAAATAT
>NZ_JAGLBC010000162.1 GCF_018260395.1 Psychrobacter sp. | reverse complement strand
TCTATTCAATAAAATACAATAAGATATAGAAGAACTTTTGTAATTAGCTCTGTCATAACTGTGTAACAAGCCAGCAGTTTTTTTTGCATTAATCGTCTAGTCACGTAAGAAATTAAATGGCACACTGTTTAATAGAAATAAGCGTAGCAGCTTTTAGATTTTAATAAATTTTTTTAAATCTAATTTTTAATTGTAAAACACTGTTTTAATTTATTAGCTATTTAAATTTTGAATTTTTTCACATTTTTAACCTTTTAAGGATAAAGAAATTATGCAACATCAAGATACTGCCAATAATAAAACTAAATTAATGCTAAAAAAAGTAATGGGTACGGCTCTATCAGGGGCGCTAATCTTAAGTATGCCTGTAATGGCTATCTCACAAGCTGCTCAAGCAGCTACTGCCGCTGATAGTTTAACTGCAGCCAAGCGTTTAAATAGTTTATTAGGTAATACTAAAAGTATGACGGCTAACTTCATCCAGACCACTAAAGGTCCGAATGGTGGAAAAAGTGGCTTAAGTGCTAAAAATGGCACTTTTTCAGGCACTATGAGTTTGCAGCGTCCAAATAATTTTCGTTGGAATATTACTTCACCTTCTGAGCAGTTAATTGTGACCGATGGTAATATGTTATGGGTTTATGATAAAGACTTGCAACAAGTAACCCGTCAAAATGCTGATCAACAGGTAGGCAATACGCCAGCGTTATTGTTATCAGGTGACACGAGTAAAATTGCCAATAACTTTAAGATTACTCAGCCTAATGCAACTAAAAACTATTATGTCTTATATCCAAAAAATAAAGGCAGTAACTTTAATAGCTTAGCTGTTAGCTTTAATGGTGGCAAACCAGTTATGATGGTATTGAATGATTCATTAGGTCAAGTTACCTCTATCAAATTCAATAATGTAAAATTGAATAGCAGTATTCCTAGCAGTCAATTTAAGTTTACACCACCAAAAGGTGTAGATATCATTAATCAGTAATCAGTGTCATAATTTTAGTCTAGTTGATTTTAACTACAATATACCTTAGGAACGAATGGTTTATTGCATAATAAAGATTTTCAATGTCACAAAGACTGTAAATCATACAGACTGAATAAGCGAAGACCTTAGCCTATGCTTGGGTCTTTTTTATTGGTTATAAAACAGTGTTTAGTCATGTCGTTTCGAAGATATGGTAAACTCTAATATAATATTAAGCATTAAAATTGGCATGACATTGATATAAAGCGAACATAAGTTTTAAGTGGCTATTACTATATTTGAGGATAAAATGACAGCTAAAGCAGTAACATCTGCCCCTAAACGTTCAGAGCAAAAACGTTCACGTGAAACTAAAATAAAGATACTAGATGCAGCACTGAAAGAGTTTTCTTCTGCGGGGTTTGATGGCGTCTCTACACGCGCTATAGCAAGTACAGCGGGGGTGAACCATACCCTAATTACTCATCATTTTGGAACTAAAGAAGACCTTTGGAAAGCTGCAGCCGAAGCAATATTTTATACTTATACCACGGAGTCAGAAAAGTATCTAAAAAGCCTAGGTAGTCTTGATCAACTCGATGTGGTCCGAGAACTATTGAAGCATTTTATAAATTTTAGTGCTGAGTTCCCAAACTTTCACCGCTTTATGATTCATGCCAATCATGGTGACTCTGAGTTGCTAAATTGGTTTATAGATAAGTACATAAAACCTTACTCGGATTCTGAGCTAAATTTATTATATCAAGCTCAAAAATTAGGTTTAATGCTTGAAGGTGATAGCTTACACGTGCGCTTTTTATTTATAGGGGCTGTGAATTCTATTTTCACTTTTGCACCGCAATTTAAAAGATTATCTGGCAAAGATCCGTTCTCAAAAGAAATCGTTGAACAACATATCGATTATATATTCAAGCTTTTTACACAAAAACCTATTGCTTGATAAATACTGATGGCTAATTAAAACACTGACAATATATTTAAGTTTATAGGCTAGTTATCTTATTGCTCTATAAGATATAAATTAAGTTAATAAATGCTTATTTTCCTTTTGCATCAGCCCAAATAATCTTATGTAGCTGTAATTGCAATCTTACTGGCAGCGCATCTTCCAAAATCCACTCAGCTAATTCTCGCGCTAAGCTTGGTACTTCAACGATAGATCCCCCTTTGTCATTAACATTGAACATAGGCGAGAACCAAACTGTACCCACTAATTTATCTAAATTGTACTCATTTAATATTTGTTTTGACCAGTCGTAATCACTACGATTCATAATTACAAACTTTATTTGATCGTGTAAGGTTAAATATTGAAGATTTGACCATAAGTTCTTGTCCGATTCGCCACTACTGGGTGTCTTAATATCCATTACCTTACTAACTGCAATGGGTACTTCTGATACGGATAGTGCACCAGCCGTCTCCAGCGATATCTCATAGCCTTCATGAAGCAAACGATTTATCAAGGCTATACAATTAGGTTGTGCCAATGGCTCTCCACCAGTGACGCAGACCCGCTTACAGGGATACTGAACTATATCGGCTATGATAGCATCTAAAGATAGTCTCTCTCCACCAACAAAGGAGTAGGTAGTGTCACAGTAAACACAGCGCAAAGGGCAACCCGTCAGTCGTACAAAAACTGTAGGTAGCCCTGACGTTAAAGCTTCCCCTTGTAAAGAGTAGAAAATCTCAGTCATACGCAAGCCAGCTTCAGGATCGGTTACAGGGATAAACTGGTTACGTAACGTAGTGACTTGAGTCATGGATGTTGACCTTTAAATTGGCTGTTAGCTAAAGATTTTAAAACTAGCTATTTGGTTCAGATAGAATATAGCGATGTATGGGGATGATAGTATAAATAATAAAGGTGCTTAGCGTAAATCTAAGCACCTTGAATGAAATTATTAAACTGTAATATCATGTTGGTAATTTTAATTATGGTTAGACTTAAATCATGATAATACTAGTACCTATGCCAAGCGTAGTAGTTCATTGATGCTAGTTTTAGAGCGTGTTTGGGCATCAACCTTCTTAACGATAACGGCACAATATAAGCTATGTGAGCCATCTTTAGACGGCAAATTACCAGAAACGACTACTGAGCCTGCAGGAACACGTCCGTAATAGATTTCGCCAGTTTCACGATCATAAATCTTTGTAGACTGACCGATATATACACCCATAGAAATTACTGAACCTTCTTCGACGATAACGCCTTCAACAATCTCAGAACGCGCACCGATGAAACAGTTGTCTTCAATAATAGTAGGGTTGGCTTGAAGAGGCTCTAATACTCCTCCGATACCTACGCCACCAGATAAATGCACGTTTTTGCCAATTTGGGCGCATGAACCAACAGTAGCCCAAGTATCTACCATAGTGCCTTCATCAACATATGCACCAATATTGGTATAACTTGGCATTAATACCACGCCTTTAGCGATAAAAGAACCACGACGAGCAACAGCAGGAGGTACCACACGCACACCTGACGCTTTAAATTGTTGTTCAGTCCAATCTGCAAATTTAGTTGGGACTTTGTCATAAAATTGTAGATGCTCACAGCTTGGCATTGGATAGTTATCATTCATACGAAATGACAGCAAAACAGCTTTTTTTGCCCATTGATTAACTACCCATTCACCATCTTTCTTTTCGGCAACTCTTAGGCTACCATTGTCTAATTGTTCTAAAACATTATTAACTGCGTCTTTTATGTCTTGTGGCATAGAGCTTGGGCTATAATCAGCGCGTTTTTCAAAAGCTTGTTCAATAATTTGTTCTAGTGACATGAGTTTTCCATATGAATTAGATGAAGGTAAAAATAAGATTGTGACAGCACACTTAGCTGCACAAGCCTTATTGTCGCTAATTTTAGTTTATTAAGCAAATAAACGCTTCATATTTTTAGCAGCAAACTCAGAAGTATACTTGGCATCATAGATAGCAATATAGATAGCTATCAAGGCTATGGCTTAATTGTGAATTTATGCTATAAGATTATTTAAACAATAAGATTTTAAACAATGTTTTTATCTATCCAAAATAATAAGTCTTCCAACACTTTTATACTTTCAACTTCATGCAAAGGTTCATGGCGCATACCTGTATAAAGCTTCATCTCAAGCTCCTCAAAGCCTTGTTTTTTCATACGCTTGTACAACTTACGAATGCCTTTTCCCATATTGCCTACAGGGTCATCATCTCCACTTATCAAGAGCATTGGGAAGTCATGCTCAATAGTCTCCGCCCAATTTTTGGCTAGACCAGTGTCCATTAACTTTACCAGAGTCCAAAAGCCATTATTGGTAAAATCGAAACCACATAACGGATCACTTTCATATTCTGCAATCGCTTTAGGATTATTGCATAACCAAGCATAATCTGACTTGATGGATTTATCCTTAATTTGTGATCTCAAAAACTTATTAATACCAGTTGCAAGCACTGAATTATGACGATGAGGCTGTAACTTATTTAATGTTTTGGTAATAGGATAAGCAGCTTTAACCAATGGATTGTAATCACTACTGCCCATAATAATTGCGCCCGCAAATTCACTATTATGTACTTGTAGCACATTGCGCACAATAAATGAGCCCATAGAATGTCCCATAATAAAATGAGGTACATCAGGATATTGAAGCTTCAATTTATCAGCCATTAATATGACATCTTTAAGTAATGTCTGAACCGGATGTGACTTAGAAAAAAAACCTAGTTCATCTGCATTGCGAATGCTACGACCGTGACCTAATTGGTCATATGCTAAAACCGCAATATCATGATCTGCTAAATATTGGGAAAATTCGGCATATCGTCCACTATGCTCTGTCATTCCATGTACGATAAGTAAAGTGGCTTTGGCCTTGTTCTTTGGTTGATAAATGGTATGGTGCAAAGAATGAACCTGATCGGTGGACATAACTGTCTTAGGCATAAAGAATCCTTAAAAATGGAATTAATTTGATG
>NZ_JAGLBC010000161.1 GCF_018260395.1 Psychrobacter sp. | reverse complement strand
GCTAAACATATTAAGCCCTTACTAAAAGCTAGCTTAAAAGCAGGTAAACCTCATGAGACGAGTCCAGCTATTTATACCACTATTTCTGCACGAGTTGGCAGTATCAGCGATAACGAATTAGGCGGTTGGTATAGCTATCGAATGAGTAAAGCGGCTTTGAATATGGGTATGAAAACCCTATCCATTGAATGGCAACGGACGCTAAAAAATGTTTGTGTGGCTGTCATTCAGCCAGGTACGGTGGACACACCTTTATCAAAACCCTTTCAATCAAATGTGGCAAAAGATAGACTTTTTGAGCCTGAACAATGTGCTGACAATCTACTAAAAGTATTGAATGAATTAACTATAGAGGACAGCGGCTGCTTTATCGATTGGGCGGGTAAAACAATAGACTGGTAACTTGCTTGGAATAATCAAACAAGCCACGCGAACGCAACAAATTAATACCGTGTGTCAACTTTAAGTGGCTATGGCTTTAACTGTAACTGTAAAAATACCACTGAAGTTGTGCGTTAAATTGGCTAGCATACTATTATTGTCTTAGCCTTAAATCGACAAACCACAAATTCTATAACAGACAATCAGCTGCGCACTTATGACATCATACACCACACCTACTATACCTTCAAAACATTCAGATCCTTATAAAAATCTAGGTCGTAAATCTGTTCAGCGCAGTTGGTGGCGTAATTGGATATATCCATTGCTATTTTTATTAGCCATGGTGTTGTCTCTTTCAACCTATTTGACACTCGACTCCATTCAGCAATCGGTGCGTGATTATGTGTCTGACAATCAGCGGGCACTAGTCGGTGGTGATTTGATTGTAGAGAGTAAGCAAGCGTGGCCAGCTGAGGTCTTGCAGGTAGTACAAACGTTTGGCTCGCAGCAAACTAACCCTGACAACGCTAAAGACCAACACCCTAAAGGCGTGGTTTACGATTATCAATTTAATGCTATGGTTTCAAGCTTGGTAGCAGCTCCCGATCTAGAAACTCCCAATAGCCTCACCCCTTCCATAAACTCACAAGATAATGGTGCTACTTTACTGGCTAGGATTAAAGCCATTTCACCCCAGTATCCGCTATATGGTGAAGTACAACTGGCCTCCCGCAAACCTTTAGGGCAAAAGTTGACGCCGCATACTGTGGTGGTTGAAACTCAAGTACTAACAGGGCTTCATCTAAAAATAGGCGATAAAATAAAAATAGGTGATGCGGTATTTACCATTGCCGATGAGCTGGTAACCGAGCCTGATCGTCCGTTAACAGCTTTTGGCTTTGGCGCCAGAGTTTTGATGCGTGATGCCGATTTAGCGGCTACCAATCTAATGGGACAACGCAGCCGTGTTGATTACAGAATTGAACTGGCAGGTAATCCTGAGGTTATCGAGAAACTACGAAACCAACTAAAAGCACTTATCACCTCTCAACCAGAAATCAAAATCTCAGATGCTGAACAAACAGACACTTCAGTTACCCAAGTGTCTGATAATGTGCTGATGTTTTTAAAGTTATTGGTTATAGCCGTACTGTTTTTATCGGCAGTGGCTTTGCTAAGTGTGGTCAAAGCTTTTGTCAGCTCACAACAAAATGCCAATGCCATACGCCGAGCTTTGGGAGAACCTATCACTGCTATCAAACGCAGTTACTATCAATTGTTTATAATGATGGCTGTGCTGGCTTGTCTGGCTTCAGGGATTCTGAGTTTAGGAATGCTCAATTTAGGCGCGCAATATCTTACCGCCATTTTACCGCCAGATATTGAGCTTGCTATTCAATGGAAAAGTTTCCTTAAAATTAGCGTGGTGGCATTAGTCATAACTTTGCTTGTGGTGCAACATAGCCTTTATGCAGTGACGCATACCAAGCCTTCTGCAGTACTGAAGCAAGCCACAGGTAATACTCGACAGCATCCGCCACTGTATTGGTATGGCTTAGTTTTATTGGCAAGCTTTGGGCTGATGGCCTATGAGTTTGGCTCGTTATTAATTGGATTACAAGTGTTGGCGGCCATGCTTATGTTGGCGGCCGGGTTTTGGTTGATAGGCCGTGGTTGGTTGTGGTTACTTGATAAGATTGCCAGTAAAGGTTTATTTGGTAAAAAAACAGGCTGGATGGCAAGAAACGCGGTTCATAATTTATCACGTAAAGGCAATCAATCAGGGTTATTCTTTGTCACTCTTGCGCTGTCAGTGTCCGTTTTAACCATGATTGCGTTACTTAATAACAGTCTAAACGAGCAATTTGTACAGGCTTATCCAAAAGATGCACCCAATTTATTTTTGCTTGATGTTCAAAGCGATCAGCATGACAAATTGAATGCTATGATCACTGCGCCGATTACTTACTTCCCTGTGGTACGGGCAAGAGTCAGTAAGGCTGGCGGCGTTGCAGCCAGTGAGATTAAATCTCAAGGCAGTACCCAAGATGACCCAACTCGTGTATTTAACTTAAGCTATGCCGATAAAGTAATGAGCACTGAGTTTGTTAATGAATCTGTCATTCCGGGCCAATTATACGCTCCGATTAACACCTCAAATTCAAACGCCTCAAGTTCAGTAGTTCCTTTGTCGATATTAGATACCGCAGCGGAGCTGTTAAATGTTGGTATTGGTGATGAGGTAAGCTTTAACATTCAAGGCATCGAAATTGTGGGACAAGTGACCAGTATTCGTGAGCGCTATGAGCGTGGCCCTAGCCCCTTCTTTTATTTCCTATTTCAACCAAAAGTATTGGCCGATGCGCCGCAAATTCAATTTGCTACCACGAAAGTTGACAGTGCGCAAATCCCTCAATTACAAACCGATCTTGCCCGTCAATTTCCAGCCATTACCACCATTGATGGCGGTGCAATTGCCAAGCAAGTACAGGGCTTTATAAGTCAAATGAGTCGTTTGGTGCAGATCTTTACCTTACTAGCCATTATCACCGGAATTATGGTGTTGATTACGTCCTTGTTATCAACATCGCAAGACCGTCTGCGAGACAGCGCGTCCTTTCGATTATTAGGTATGCAAAGCAGTGACTTGTATAAAATTAATATGTTAGAGATTGGCTTATTGGGCGTTAGTGCAGGTGTGTTTGCGGTGTTTCTCGCCACTGGTACGGCATATCTGGTCATCACCCACTGGTTTAATTTACGCTTTAGCATCCCTTGGGCTAGCTTTGCGATTGGTGCAGTGATGTTAGTTGGAGTGCTATTAGTGATTGCGGTAAGTTATGTGAGATTGGTTATTGGGCCTGGTATTATGGCTAGGGTTCGGGGTATGGTTTAAGCGTTACTATTATCTATATGCTCTGCCCAATTATAATTTATGTTAAATTGAAGTATTCAAAATCCTTCATTTAGCACTCATGTTTGCTACAAAGGCCTTTCTGTGCAAGATAATTTGATCAAAAACAACCACTCTGATGTCGTCCAATCAGATGAACAATTTGATAAAACTCGGCAACCTAAAGTTTGGAGCACTGTGCTTTTAGCGATAGTACTTCAGCCATTTATTTTTTTATATTTAAATAGACCTACTTTATTTTTTGTGTACTTAATATTTGGGGTAATGGCAAGTGTTGCAGACTGGTCTTTGTACCTTACAATCAATCTTAGTTTGATTTATCTGGCTATCTGTATGTGTCACGCCTACTTAATAGCAAAAAATTATAACAAAATGAAGGCTCGTCATTGGTATTCTCGTTGGTGGGGTATGTTGACGATTGCAGGCGCTATTTTTATACCAATTTTTTTAATTCGTTGCTTTTTATACGAACCATTTAGTATACCAGCTTCTTCAATGAGTCCTTCTATTGAACCTCATGACACTATTATAGTAAAAAAATATGGCTATGGTGATTATGGTACATACGGAATCACTCTGCTGAATAAAGACGTATCAAATGATATTGAGTTACAACGTGGCAAGGTATATGCTTTTCACCCTCCATTTACTGATAAAAATATAGTTTATCTAGGCAGGCTGATTGCTAAACCCAGAGATAAAGTACTTATTGAAGGCAATCAGGTATCTGTTAATGGTCAGCTCTTAAAAACAAGGTTTATTGATAAAGATACTGACTTTAGATTGTATGAAGAAGTATCTGGTGATACGTCCTACAACATTAAGATAATAAAACCAGATGTGTTAGCACCAAAAGTAGATATGACAGTTCCTGAAGATAATTATTTCTTTTTAGGGGACAATCGGAATAGATCTCAGGACAGTCGATATTGGGGTACGGTGAATAGTTCTCGCTTTGTGGGACAAGTGGTCTATGTCTTTAATCCCTTCAAATAATAATCTAAATGCTTATAGTAGGCGTAACTTCATCAATTTAATATCTCATAAGTCACATCGATAAATCCTAAAAAGTGCAAAAAGGAATTTAAGAAAACTTGCCACAATCTTGTAATGAAAAGCCTGTGCTGAAAAACCTGTGATTTTAACTGCCACTCAGCTTGTGCCAACTAAGGTTTTAAATAGGCTCTTAAAGAATTCTATGCTATAAAAAAACCGAACCTTTATTAAAGTCCGGTTTTTAGGTAATCATTAGTAATTTATTAGCAGCTCATCTTATAAGCAGATTAGTAATGATCGCTATCGGTAAAAGGCTTAGCATTTAATGCTGCGGTAGCAGGCAATACTCTTTCTTGCTTAAAAAATTTAGAATGCCCTTCTAAAAGCTTATTGACATCTTTGATTAGGTCATCAATGACGTCATCATAAATACCTAGGTACAATTCGCGATCAAACCCAGTATAAGCATGCTTACGAGAGGCTGAACGAACATCAGTTATGCCATGTTTTTGATAGAAAATATCGACACGGCCATCACTATTTAATACACAGCTCAAAATACCGTCATCAACTTCTAAATCATAACGCTCTGGGATAAAAATGTAATCATCAACATCAATTAATTGCTTTTCAACCGATCGGGTTAATAATGATTTAATATCGAACAAAATAAGACTCCTTATAATTTCAGAAAATTTTTTTTATAACT
>NZ_JAGLBC010000160.1 GCF_018260395.1 Psychrobacter sp. | reverse complement strand
AAAAAAACTGAATTTGCTGAACGGTTACATGAGGTGGATGATGTATTAAAATCTCATTATCATAAGATTGAAAAACGTATCTTACAGCATAACCATAATTTAAAGCAGTCTTACAAAGAGGTGGGTTTTAAAACCGCTTAAACTAAAACTAGTTTAATCGTTAATAATTACCTGATCTTAAGTTATCGTTATAATTAATCTTAACCCCTTTATCTTCGGTAAAGGGGATTTTTATTGTTTCAGTTTAATATATTTAAGGTAAACCTCTGGTATTAACTTATTATATGCTTTCAAATCTCAATACCCGTAAAACCATTAACTTTAAAAAATTAATATATTTTCCAATTATAAATGATTTGATTTTAACAACATTGAAACCACAGTCGATTGTTCGAAGGTTTGATAAAATTAATTTACCTACATTGTTATACTGATCTGTTAAAGATTAGCATAAGTTTTTTCTTTCAAACTATAATGACTTTAATTCATTTAAAATCATAGCCATGTTAACTATTTTAAATTTTCCAAAAGTCTTATAACTTAAGACCCTTATAAAAATATATCTTATAACTTTACCCACTTATTAGACTATCAGGCCAATAACAATCATGAAATTCCAAAATAGCTATGTCACCTTAGATCCTCGTCTTTATAACCGTCAACCACCTACCCCACTTAGCAACCCTAGAGCAGGTCATTTCAACCCTATAGTTGCCAAACAATTGGGTTGGGATCAAGAGCCAGATTTAATGAACAATTGGGTTGAAATTTTGTCAGGTCAATACGTACCAGATGCTTTTGAACCTTTAGCAATGGCTTATGCAGGTCATCAGTTTGGTCAATGGGCAGGACAATTGGGTGATGGCCGTGGCTTATTAATGACTCAGGTTATAGATACTAAAGGCAAATTAACTGACTTGCATTTAAAAGGGGCAGGCTTGACCCCTTATTCAAGAATGGGAGATGGACGAGCCGTATTACGTAGTACTATTCGTGAATATTTATGTGGCCATGCCATGTCTAGTCTAGGTATCCGCTCCTCAAGCTCCTTAGGCTTTGTGACTTCTGATACCCCAGTAAGACGCGAAACAATGGAACAGGGAGCGGCCTTAATGCGTGTTGCAGACACTCATATTCGACTAGGTCATGTGGAATGGATTGCAAGTTTTGCTCCAGATTTATTGCCTAGTTTCACCAAATATATGATAGAGACTTATTTTCCAGAATTAACCACATCACAGACTCCGCTAGCAGATTTCATCTCTGAAGTTGTCACGTCTACTGCCACGATGATTGCGGATTGGCAATTGATTGGCTTTGCTCATGGTGTAATGAATACCGACAACTTATCAATTACTGGTACCACTTTAGATTATGGCCCATTTGGTTTCCTTGAAAGATTTGACCCCGCATGGATTAATAATCATTCAGATTATTCTGGACGTTATGCTTATCAAAATCAGCCTGCTATTGGTCATTGGAACTTAAATGTTTGGATGATGCACTTTATGCAGCTCTCTGGAAAGTCATTGTTTAATGACATACAAGAAACCATTAGCCGTGATGTATTAGCAACTTGTCTGGCTAAATATGAATCAAGTTTTATGAGTCATTATCAACAAGGTATATGTAAAAAGTTAGGATTTGCTTGGGATTTACTACATGCTGACACTATTACAAATACCATAAATGAAACGCTAAAGTTAGCCTTCGAATTACTTGAGTTCATCGAGTCCAATAAGCTTGATTATACCAATAGCTTTAGAGCTTTGATTGCAGTTGTTGATCCTCAAAATCATCCACACGAAGTTATGCTTTTAGATCGCTTAAAGTCTGAGTTAGACAATGCTCAGCTAAGCCTATGGCATGATTGGCAACAGCGATATTTAGCTCATATTGATGCGGTTATATTGCATAGTACTACTGATAACATGGATAATAATGCAACGGATTTAAGTACTGGCAACCGATCTACGGTTATTAATCAGTTGCAAAAAACCAATCCGGCATACGTGCTGCGAAATAGTATGGCTCAGCGTGCCATTGACCAAGCTGAATCCGGTGACTTTAGTGAGGTTGACCGTTTATTTAAATTACTAACTACCCCTTATGAGTCACAAAAATCAGCAACGATGGATGATGTCACACCTCCTGATCGGCAAGCCAAACCTTTGGTAATAAGCTGTTCATCATAATTATTTGAGCAGCAGTAAAATATTTTTCATGTAAAAAACTGTTTTAAAGTTTGTTATACATGCTATCTGCTGTCTGAATCTGTATAATCAAATCATTAATGATGTAATAGGCAAATCTAAAGTTGCATCCTTCATTAATAATGTTAATAATATTACGTGACTGACAACCCTATTATTTTAGCTATTTAGAGCATGATTAATAGGGCTAAATGACACATTTTTGAGTCTCCCGTTTGCGGATTTCCTTTTCCTAAAGATAATTGGTCTTAAACATGAGCGATAATACACCTAATTCAATTCCCACTGAAAATAATAGCAATGCGATGAACAAAGAACAATTTGAGCAGTCTGCTCTGCACTATCATGAACATCCCATTCCAGGTAAAATTTCTGTAACCCCAACCAAGCAAATTGCTAACCAACACGACCTAGCTTTAGCTTATTCTCCTGGTGTTGCAGTGCCTTGTTTAGAGATCCAAAGAGACCCAAAACTTGCAGCAAAATATACTGCACGTAGTAATTTAGTGGGTGTAATCACAAACGGAACAGCAGTATTAGGTCTTGGTAACATTGGCCCACTGGCCTCCAAGCCAGTCATGGAAGGTAAAGGCGTTTTATTTAAAAGATTCGCTGGTATCGACGTATTCGATATTGAAATCGATCAAAATGATCCTGACAAATTTATTGAAGCAGTTGCATCTTTAGAGCCAACCTTTGGTGGTATTAACTTAGAAGATATTAAAGCCCCTGAATGTTTCAAAATCGAACGTGAATTACGTAAACGTATGAACATTCCAGTATTCCATGATGATCAGCATGGCACCTCCATTATTGTAGGTGCGGCTTTAATTAATGCCCTAAAATTAATTGACAAAAAGATTGAAGATATTAAAGTCGTTTGTTCTGGTGCTGGCGCTGCTGCAATCTCATGTTTAGATTTGATTTGCGCTTTAGGCGTAAAAAAATCTAATATATTCGTATCAGACTCTCGTGGCATTATTTCTAATAAACGAGAGAATCTTGACGAAAGCAAACAACGTTATGCTCGTGATTCGGACGCCACAAGTCTTAATGATGTTATGGATGATGTGGATATGTTCTTAGGTTTGTCTATGCCTGGCATCCTAACCGCTGACATGATCAAACGAATGGCCCGTGATCCAATTATCTTTGCATTGGCTAATCCAACACCTGAGATAATGCCTGAATTGGCCCACGCTGTTCGTGATGATATTATCATGGCAACAGGCCGCTCTGACTATCCTAACCAAGTTAACAATGCTCTTTGTTTCCCATACATTTTCCGTGGTGCTCTTGATGTTGGTGCAACTACGGTGAACGAAGAAATGAAGATTGCTTGTGTGCATGCTATTGCAGCGATGGCCCATGTCGAAGCTACTCCTCTTCAAGGTCAAAAATATGTCGATACTAGCAAAAGCTTTGGCCGGGAGTATTTAATACCGGGTCCTTTAGAGCCTAATTTAATTATTGAAATAGCCCCTGCTGTTGCAAAAGCAGCTATGGATTCAGGTGTGGCTACCTTGCCAATTGAAGACTTTGCTGCTTATCGTCAGAAGCTTTCCGCATTCGTTTATAACTCAGCTTTTGTTATGAAGCCGTTGTTTGCTCGTGCTAAAGAAGCTCCTAAACGCATTGTATTCTGTGAAGGTGAAGATCCAAATGTATTGCGCGCGGTACAAGTTGTGGTGGATGAAGGCCTTGCAAAACCTATTTTAATAGGTCGTCCAAATGTTATTGAATCACAAATTAATGCTTTAAGTTTGCGCTTAAAAGCTGATCTAAATGTTGAAATAGTAAATCCAGACTCGGATCCACGTTATAAAGACTACTGGCAGTACTACTACGAGAAGAACAAGCGTAAGGGTGTGAGTATTGAACTTGCTCGCCGTGATGTCCGCCGTAAGACTACGTTAATCGGCTCACTCTTAGTGGAAAAAGGCGATGCAGACGGTATGATCTGTGGTACATTTAGTTACTACAGCTTGCACTTAAGCTACGTAGAACGAGTGATTGGCAAATTAGACGGTGTTAAGAACTTCTATTCTATGAACGCGGTACTAATGCAAAACCGTAATCTATTTATTGCTGATACATACATTCATGAAGACCCAACTGCAGAGCAATTGGCTGAAATGACAGTATTGGCAGTTAATCAGATGCGCCGCTTTGGTATTGTTCCTCGTGTGGCACTTTTATCGCATTCTAACTTCGGTACTTCTAATCGTGAAAGCGCAGTTAAGATGCGCAAAGTTTATGAGCTACTATGCGAAATGAATGTAGATTTCGAGTTTGACGGTGAAATGCATGGAGATGCAGCGTTAGATGACAATATCCGTCAACATGACTTCCCTCATAGTGTATTGCAAGGTCCAGCTAATTTGTTAATTATGCCAACTCTTGATGCGGCTAATATTGCCTTTAACCTGTTAAAAACAGCCACTGGAAGCGCGTCAATTGGTCCAATCCTTTTGGGCGCTAACAAGCCAGTTCATATTTTGACACCATCTGCTACAGCACGTCGTATTGTAAATATGACAGCTCTGGCAGTTACAGAAGCTCAAGATATTGATGCTAGTAAAGGTGAGTAGGTTTACACCGATTCAGGTGGTTTGGCTTATTTTATTTGAAATAAAAATTTAGTTTAAAATAATAAAATTTACCTAAAAGCCAGCATATATGCTGGCTTTTGTATTATATGTAATCAAAATGAAATAAAAGACGGCTTTATTAAGAGTAAGAACAATTTAGATAATTGTGTTTATACGTAATGTTACTACTAATAAAACTACCACCATTACCAATAAAAACCGATGAAAGAG
>NZ_JAGLBC010000159.1 GCF_018260395.1 Psychrobacter sp. | reverse complement strand
GTTATAGCAGAACACGTAGGCGCTAAAGCTTGTAGTTAGTCGCAAATTTAATCTATATAGAGGCTGCAATACCAGGTATTGTGGCTTTTTTTATGGGAACAATGATTATCAATGGCCTGGTATGGTGCGATAATCAATACAAACGTTTTATCTAAAGGCTATAAACATGAATGAGACAATACAGCTTATCAACAATCTTGATAGTTTAAGACTATCGCTAACAAATTTTAGTGACAGGGCGAACCAGGTTCAACGACAGGCCGTTATAGACAGCCTAAAAGCTTTAGGCGTTGATTATAAGGATGATAGCAATGATGCGTATAGCGATAATCGCAATGATGAAAACTATCGTTACGCTGATACTGGCTACATCGCTGGCAGTAAAAAAGAGCTTGCCAGCAATCGCATTAAGCAATTGGCAAAAGATGGGGTTGCTGTTAAGGTTAAAGATATTGATTGGGATGAAATTGAAGCTGATTCTTTGATGGCTGAGTCACTGATTAATAAATCAAATATTATGGGTGACTTTGATTACAGCGAACTCAAAAACAATGGCGTACAGCCTGATACCGCTTTTTTAATTCAAAAGGTTTTGGCGTCGGTTGCTAAAGAGCCTTTCTGGGATTTAGTGGCATTTGCTAAGACAGCGAAAAGCGGTTATAGCATACGCAATAATCATAATATGTTTTTAAACTTTGTACGAATGATGGATGAATTAGGGCCGGCTAAGCAAAAACAAATGATGCGTAAAGCATACGTGGCCGGTATCGATACTTTAAAAGGTCGTATTGGTAAGTGTGTTACACCGCGTGATTTATACCATGAGCTTAAAGAGATTGGTTCGGAGTTACGAGGATCAATGATTGGCACTCAAACACAAAAGATATATCAAGAGGTAAACGATGAACAGAGTGATCTATTTAAAGAGATAGAGGCTGAAAGTGAGGCGCTTTATCAAGAAGCATTGCCGGACTTAGAGAAGATTGCCGAAGCTGAGGGTCGCCCACTAAAACCATTTGTTTTAAAATCCTACTTTCCTGATTGGCTTAGAGAGCATTATCCTGATCGTAATTTTGAAGTTAAATCGTTTACTGGTGCAGGCATGGTCGATGCAGATAAAATGCAGCATTGGTATAAACTTAATGCGCAATTGCGAGATATCGCTGTCATAGGTGGATTTGAAGCATTGACTACTGATGAAACAGTGCAGCAATGGGTAGCATTAGGCGAACGATTTTGGGCCATTATTGAAATGAAGTCAGATAGTTTTGTTAAGCATATTAACGCTGCTAATTCAGGTAAATATAGTGACTGGTCGCTTACTATTAAAGATGATAAAGCACCAAAAGACGATAAGCCAAAACCAAAACCAAAACCTACATTTGAATTGCTTGTTACAGATAACTATGAGCGTAAGGGGGGCCGTGACGTCGCTGTTAATTCAACCATTGAGCTTAAAGATATGTTTGGCTTTAGGGATATTCAATCCGGTAATTGGGTGCTAGACGATAAATCTAGCGCTGAATTTCACGTTAAGAATACAGCGGCGGCCATGATGGATATGTCCGATATTGTGGGTATTGATCCCAAGTCATTGGCATTTGGTGGCCGCCTGGCGCTTGCAATTGGTGCGCGTGGTCGTAAGGGTGCTTTAGCTCATTATGAGCCAGTGCAGCGAGTGATCAACTTAACTAAGATGAAAGGTGGCGGCACTTTAGGTCACGAATGGTTCCATGCTATTGATAATATTTTAGGTGAGGTATTGGGTAATGAAAGAGCGATTGGGGCCGGCGTGTTTTTATCAGAGACACCAGAGCTTGCAGGAAATAAAGAGCTTGTAGGTGCTTTTCAGCTACTAAACGATGCTATGAGTTTAGGTACAGTGCGCGCGCCTGAAACGTTTAAAATTACACAAAAGGATATTGATCTTGCAAGGTTAAATATTAAACCTGATAGCTATGGTACGGTTCAAAAAGTTATTTTAAATAACGACGTAGAAACGGCCGTTCTTGAGATTGATAAAATCTATGGCCGTGGTGCTAATAAGCGTAGTAAAAATCATAATGCCTGGCGTAAAGTTGCCGTTGCTTACCACAATCAAGATAAAGTCGATCAAGAGGTAACATTAAACGTTGGTGAGCTTGTATCTCAGTATAAGCGAGAGGCATTAAAGCTTGATGCTGGCAGGGCTAAAAACTATTGGTCAAGTACAAAAGAAATGGCCGCAAGAGCTTTTCAAGGATACCTTGAGGATAGGCTAGAAGAACAGGGCCGCCGCAATGATTATTTAAGTTTTGGGGCTAGTAATTCGCTATATGATAATGGCTATAAAGCATACCCAGAAGGTGAGGAACGCGCTTTAATCAACGCTGCATTTGACAATCTATTTAAGGTTATTAAACAACAGAAGATATTTGAAAATGCGTCGAATGACCAGGCTATGATGGATTCCATTTTTGGGCCTGAAGCTATGCAGTCACTTGATCATTTAATCGTATGGTATTAGAAAAAAACCCTCGTAATGAGGGTTTATTAAGCCACCTATGCGGCGGTAAGAGTATTACTAAGCAAGCTGTGAGGTTGTCAACACTATTTTTAAATTATTTTTAAAAAGGAACACAAAGAAAAGGGGTTGATTAATATTGCGATAATAAAGCAATGTTTCAATCAACCAGGATACTGCTATGCTTTATAACGAGCTTATAGATAAACTTATCACTTTAAAATCAACTATCATCGATCACCAGCAATCAGATCGCAATAATGTGAGTATCACACAAGGCAATCTTGTTGAAGCGTTGAAAGCGCTTGACGTACCTAATCTTGACGCGATTATCAATCCCACTGGCAAGCCTGGGTTAGGTGGGCCGGTTGATCGCTTACAGATTGACGTACCAAAGTCACAATCTAGTCGGCAAAAAGCGAATGACGCGGCTGTCGCATTGCTAGATAAGATTGAGCAAAACAATTTAACGAGGAATGACTTGTCGCCACAAGATATAGTCATACTTGCTAAATATACTGGCAACGGCGGCGGCGTTAAAGACAGAAACGGCAATAAAGGCAGTCAATACGAATATTACACGCCGATTGAGATCGCTTCTGGCATGTGGGATTTAGCGGCTGAACTTGGCTTTAAGGGTGGTAAGGTACTCGATCCGAGCGCTGGAACAGGAATTTTTGCAAGTACCAGTCCTGAATCTGCTGTTATTGACAGCGTAGAACTCGATAGCACTTCTGGCGGCATTGCCAGGGTATTAAACGATGGCAAGCGAAGCCATACAGTCGTCAATCCGTTTGAAGTGGAAGCGCAGCGCATACCTGACAATAGCTTAGATATGGTCATAACAAATGTGCCATTTGGCAGTAATAGTGATCGCGGCGCGAACAAGTTTGAAGACAAGGCGTATCAAAATGATTCGCTTGAAACCTACTTTATTTTACGTTCCCTTGAAAAATTAAAACCTGGCGGCCTAGCTATGTTTATCACGCCGGCCAATGTTGTATCTGGTAAAAAAGAGGATAAAAACAGACTTAGATTTAACACGAGTTTAAAAGCTGAATTTTTGGGCGCCTATCGCTTACCAAACGCTGTTTTCAGTCAGACTGGCGCAGACGTTGTAACGGATGTTGTGGTTTATCGTAAATTTAGTGATGACGCCATTGATACAATCGATGCACTTTACCAGGCTGGCGATATTGATACGTTGACGCGCGCTGGCGTGTTATTCGATGATTATTTAAGTGGTAAATACTTTGAGAAGTCCGGCAAGAAATTTATCCTTGGTAATGTAGAGATTGGCACCAATAAATATGGCGGCGAAGTTGAACGCGTTGTCAGTAGTGATCTAACCCCTCAAATCGCTAAAAAACTTAAATCATTTAATAATAAAAGCCGTATTAATTGGGAGTTATTAAATAGCGCAGAGCCTAGTGTAATTGAGTATAAAAACGGCGACACCATTTTTCAAAACGGCAAACAATTGGAATTTAAAGATGGTTCATGGCATACACTTGAGCAGAATGTGACAGACACAGATAGACGTATTCAAGAGCTTCTCTTATCTATGAGTGATGCTTACCAAATCATACATGATAATGTGACGTGGGATGATGTGCTTGATGTAACCGATTATATGAGCAAAACCAGTCAACGTGATTTACTACCATCGTCGGTTGAAAGAATGATAGCTGATACAATGGAATCGCGGCCTGATCAGATATCGTGGCGTTGTATTGCATTAGGTAAGGCTATTGATGATGCAATTCTTGAGTATGGTTATGATGGGTATGATTATGTGACAAACGAGCCTGTTTTAACTAGAGCTATGAAGATGGCTTATTTAGACGGTAAAAACGGCAAACTTACTGGTGAAGCATCGCGCGCTTTTAAAGTCATATCGCTACACTATAATAAAGGCCAATATAGCGCCGCCTGGCGCGGTGAAATGACCACTGATGTTGCTACCAACGACAATATCGATAACTACAAAAGTAAGCTTGCGCGTATTCAGTATGAAAATAAGAGCTTATATATTACGGTTGAGCAGTTAAAAGAGATTCATCCTGATGTTGACCCATTAATCGATGACAATTGGTTTATTAGTAGTGACGGACAGCAGGTTATTCACTCAAATGATTTCTTGGTTGGTAATCTAGCCAGCCGTCTAAAAGATATCGATGCTCAGATTGAGCTTGCAACAGATGATGCTATTAAAAACAAACTAATTAGACAAAAAGGATTGGCCAGACAACAAGTTACACTGACTGATTATAAAAAAATGCAGTTTGATTTACGATCACCCCTTATCAGTGCCGAAAACAAAGTGCAGTTTTTAAACAGTAAACCACTTATTGGCAAGGCGGCATTGGTTGTCTATAACGAGCATGGCAAAGGCATTGCCGATATACAGGTTAATATAGGTACTTATGCGAAAGATGAAGATAAGCTTAAAAACCGTATTGGCGATTGGATAGCCAAAGGCACTGTTACGCTTGGTGGTGTCAAGCTTGCAAAAATGAGCGAGCGTGAAGCTTTAGACTGGTTAGCCAAAACGATCAACGAACTAAATATTGAGTTTAACGCATGGGTTAAAGCCAATAGCTCATTGATGGACGCGCTCGACAAAAAAGGTAATGCAGATGAAAACCTATATTTTAATCAAAATGCAGATGATAGCCCTATTGATATTGCAGGACTAAATCCTAAGCTGCAGCTACACAGCTATCAAAATGAGTTTGTCAGAAAACAAGGCCGTCATTTTGGCGGTATCAATGGTTTTGGCGT
>NZ_JAGLBC010000158.1 GCF_018260395.1 Psychrobacter sp. | reverse complement strand
GGTTTCCAATCAAGAGCTTTACCTGTTTCAAAGTAAGTTTGAATTTTATACTTACTTATCGTCATAGGTGTTTGAATATCAGTGCTTGGCTTAGCAATGATATTTCCGTTTGCACTAACGCTTATTCTAAAAGGTTTGTTTTGAATTCGAGTTTTAAGCTCTAAACCATCTTCAGAGATGTCATCAATAAAGGTCTGATAAACTTCCTCAAAGTTATCTAGCTGTTGGTTTTTCTGATATTTAAGCGCTCTTTTACAAAACTGTTTAAAACTCCCATCTCTTAACTCAAAACCTACATCTCCATCTTCATTCTGAATGGGCCGTAATCCTTCTACAAAGTCGGTATAGTCATAGGAGGGATGAAATTGAATCAACTCAAACTCTGCATTTCATGATTCAGCCAATTGCTTCGCTAAATAGGTTTTACCTGTACCTGGCGCACCTGTTAATACAAGGTTTATATTCGCTAATAACAATTCACCGACCTCTTGCATCAAAGGATTTGTTAAGATCATATCTATATCCTGTTTATTAGGTTTTCCATCATTACTTATTTCATTTGCTAAACTAAATATTTTTTTATACGCTTCAAACAGGTCGCCTTTTAAGTTATTTATTATTGTATAGTAATCTATTAAAGATATTTTGTTATTTCTTAGCGATATAATTTTTTCTAAAAGATAGTAATTATCTGGTCTAATATCTTTCGCACTTGATATTTCATTTTCCCAGACAAAACCTTGATTAATTAGTTTATTTAAGTAATCACTATCTTTTAATGATATTAAAGCTTTTAAATAAGGTTTTGCTGATTCTAATGCAGGTATTTCACTTCTCATTGACTGAGTATTAACACCTAAACCAAACCCTACTTTATTTGCACGTAAATATAAATGGTATTGTATTTCATCTGAACCTCCGTAGTTAATTGACCAATCTCTATCTTCTTTTTTATAATAGAATAAAACTGTAGAATTTGGACTATTCTTTAAGTTATTGACTAATGCTTTTCTCGCCTTTGCGAACGTTTTTTTAAAATCACCCACATCTTTATTAACCAAGTCAATCAAATTTTTTAAATTTTTAATAGTAATAGCACTAGCATTAACATAATCTAAATCCAGCATTGCATCTATCAATTCTTCACGTAACTGCCATTCAAACAGGCCTCCATCAATATTTCTACCTTTCATTGTGATCGGCCAATATTGGGCATTACCACCATTGTGAATTAATTCAAATCGATTAAGTTTTTTCTGTACCGCCTTACTAAAATTCATAATGTAAGAATTTATTGAGTTGTAATGAATATTATATTTTTTGCCCAAATGTTTACAGCTAGATCTATGCTCAGGTTCTAAATAAAAAATACTTAATGCATATTTATAGTTATTAGACATTAAACTATCGTCTGATAGTATTTCTAACCATTCTTCTTTAGTCACTAAATCTGAAGTAAAGTACTCATCTTCTTTAACAATAATTTTATTCACTTATATACCTTATCAATATAGATTTTCATAAATGAGTGTAAATCAACTTTACTAGTTATAGCTAGTTATTATTATTTTAGACGAAAGTCCTATATTGGGAACGGTTTAGCCCTGAGCACCGTTAAAAAATTGTACGCCAATTTTAGGTGCGCAAGAGAAAATCCCTTAAAGGGGATTTTCTGAAGCGGATATACTGGTGGCTAAAGGCGGTTGCGAGGACTTGGTGTTGGCATGGCGCGCAAAGTAGGCGACATGCAAAACCTTATCCCATCGCCCAGCTTAAGACAAAAGGCAATGGCGAAAAACGGGATCAGTTCCATGAATACTTATCTTATTTAAGTATTCAACAATCCACCCTAAAACCCAACCGTCAGCTTCCAATAAATCAGCACCGCACTCATACTAAAGAACGAGCCAATGGTTGAAACAATCACAATGGCCGACATACGATTGACCAAGCCATAATGCTGACCGATGATAGCAATGGAGGAAAACACTGGGGCTGAAGCATACAGTATGGCGACATAGTTATCTTGAAGTCTGCCGCTCGGTATCAGGCTTATCGCCAACAATATCATCAACGGATGCACTATCAGTTTACCCAAGCCAACCGTGGTAATTTTGGGTAAATCGCCCTTTAGCTCAAGCCCATACAGACTCATACCGATCACAAATAGCGCAACAGGCGCCGCAGCACCCGTCAGTATCTTAGCCGTTCCGGCAACTACTTGAGGAACAGGGATACTAAAAATTGAAAAAATAACACTAATCACAATGGAGATAATAAGGGGATTACGGGTCAAGCTTTTGCCAATGCCGAGCAGAATACTGGGCAATGACTTATCAGAGTCTGCATTGAGTTCGGCCATTATGAAAAGCAAAGGCAGGATCAATAGGTTTTCAATTAATACGCCCATCGAAAGATAACTAGCTGCACTGCTAGAACCGATGACCATAGCGACGACAGAATAGCCAATAAAGGCACTGTTGGAAGATGACATCGCCGAAGAATTGAGCGCTGCTGAGACATTATCCTGCTTCCAAAAAACCTTGGATAATACAATTCCTACTATAAATGCCATCAGCGAACCGAGGCCATAAATTAACAGATAATAAGGCTTTATCACCTGTTGAAACGGCGTATTAGCAATAGCGTTAAACATTAAAGCGGGTAAGGCAATTTTTAATACCAAAGCACCCATACCTTTGGCGTGCCTCGGATCAATTATCTTAAATCTTACCGATAAATAGCCCAATGCGATAATGATAAAAATTGGCGCCGTAATATTGATAATATCGAGCATATTGGTCATTAAAGTCTGATACCTATAAAATTAATTTGCTAAGGCTTCACAAATGAATTTTTTACTTTTAATGGTTGGCACTCTTTTATTTTTACAACAGTAAAGGGGCTTTCTCGCCATTGCTACTTATGAGCCTAGTCTCTAAAAGTATCCCTGGGTGAAAACAACCGCCACGAAGCATTTATAAACAATAGAATAAAAGTAAAAATACCACCCAGTAATGCGCTAAACTTAAAGTCCTCTTCAAGAGTATGAACCAATGAGATGTCACTTGTATAACGCCAAATGACCAGACCGATAAAGACTAAAATTGACAAAATACAGCCTTGATAAATACAAGTTATATAAGGATGACCTTTTATCCTAAAACTTGAATGATCAACACTCCTCTCGATAACATCTTCAACAACCCACTCTATAATAAAATTAAAGACGTCATCTAACATAATGCTACCTTCCCTTAAACTTAGCCTCACGACGTTCCACCATCGCCATTACTCCTTCTTTTGCATCTTCAGAATGAAATAACGAGGGCAAGAAGCTATGGACATTTGCTAAAGCACTAGTAGCACCATTTCGCACGCCATCTTGAGCAGAGGCCAATACGCCTTGTACACCCAGTGGGGCAGCTTTGCTAATCTCTATGGCTATTTCAAGCGCTCGATCATATTGTTTGCCTGTCGCTACCACTTCGCTAACTAGATTTAACTTATCGGCAGTTTCGGCATCAAAAGCTTTACCCGTTAACAAGTATGGCATGGCTTTTTGCCATCCTGCTGCCGCCACAAAGCGCACCGTAGCCCCGCCAAACGGCATGATACCGCGCTGAACTTCCATTTGCGCAAAGTTGCAGTCACTACTGGCTACCACGACATCGGCATTTAACATCAGCTCAATACCAGCGGTGAAACAAGTGCCTTGTACGGCAACAACTATTGGCTTAGTACGCATTTTGCCACTGATGCCCCAAGGATCTATTTGAGACTCATCAAAATTAAACACACCTTTATCGAGTTTGTCTTGAAGCTCCATCAAATCTAGCCCAGCGGTAAAGTGCTCACCATGAGCAAAAATTAGCGCACAACGTAGCTCACTATCGGCTTCATAGCGGGTTAGAGCATCAGATAGCTGGGCAATCATATGGCTATCAAAGGCATTTCGCTTGTCAGGTCTATTTAAGCCAATTAGACAGATATGGCCTTCTGTTTCATAAGTAATACGCATATTATGATTAGTATCGTTAGCGTTATTTGTCATTAGTATTCTCTAGATTAAAGGGAGGCTTGTTATGGATGCGAATTAAAGATGCTAGTTATAGACAATTATTAGTGATAATAGCATTATAGATATAGTCTTATCCTAAACGCTTAGCAAACCAGATAATTGCTGACTGTTTGATTACTAAACCTGTTAAACTACCATTTACGATGTTGACGCTATGTCAATTATTATATCCCCAGAAAATCTTCTTTTGTCTATCTTTTTTATAAGCTCAAAATTCATATGACCCAGCCTAAAGCCCAACCAAAAAGCACTTTACACCCCCGTAACCCTCATCAAGGTCGTTATGACTTTGAGAAGTTAACTAAAGCGTTACCGGAGCTTGCTAAGCACACCATTACCAATCCAACTGGTGAGCCGACCATTAATTTCTCTGATGCCGAAGCCGTTTTGACCTTAAATAAAGCGCTACTGGCGCTGCATTACAATATTAAATATTGGGATCTGCCGAAAGACTACCTATGCCCGCCCATACCTGGTCGTGCCGATTATATTCATCAAGTGGCGGATTTACTGGCAAGTGATAATAATAAAAGCGCCAAAGAACTAGAGAATAAAAAACCACATGTGTTAGATATTGGTACAGGCGCAAGCTTAATTTATCCGATTGTTGGTAGTCAAAGCTATGGTTGGTATTTTACTGCCACTGATATTGATCCTGTGTCTATCAATACTGCCAAAGCCATTAGTGAAATTAACCCTAATTTAAAAAAATTGGTGATGGTAAAACAGCAAAAAAACCCTAAGCATATCTTTAAAGGTATTATCGGTGAACATGATTATTTTGATATCACTATCTGTAACCCGCCCTTTCATGGTTCTATGCAAGAAGTGCTAGATGCCAATAGTCGCAAACAAACCAAGTTACAGAAGAACCGCGCTCGCCGTAATCCCAATAGCCAAGCTTCTAATAAATTTGCAGATGCTAAAAATAACCTAAACTTTGGCGGTCAAAACTCTGAGCTATGGACCGAAGGTGGTGAATATGCGTTTATCAGTCGTATGATTAATGAGAGTGTCGATTACGCGCAGCAAGTAAACTGGTTTACCACACTGGTTTCAAGAGCTGAGAATTTAAAACCTCTTGATGCACTCCTAAGAAAAGTGGGCGCTAGGCAGATTAAAACTATTAACATGCAGCATGGTCAAAAAGCGACGCGTATATTGGCATGGCGCTTTAAATAAACAACATCATTTTATTTAGCTTATTCGAGTAAAAAAGAGCCTTGAGATTTATATCCAAGGCTCTTTTTTTATGTCTTAGATTCAACGATGAAGTGCAACGTTTAGAAATGATGAGAAGAAGAGTAAGA
>NZ_JAGLBC010000157.1 GCF_018260395.1 Psychrobacter sp. | reverse complement strand
AGGTAAAATCTAGATTCGGAGCCGTTGCACTTCGTAATTGAATCCAAGACTTTAATAACCCAAAGCTAACAATGGCTAAGAGTTCATTACACTTTTAATGAGCCCTGAGCTTCTAGATGCGCCTCGCTTTCTGAATCAATTTGATTGACTAAATCTACCATATCCTCATCATCCTCATCCATATTAGGATACTGTTTAGGAAGATCAAGCATTTGCTGTACCAAGGCCACTCGTAGCGTATCACGTCGACCCAAATATCGCTGATAGAAGCTTGAATTAAGTAAACTTGCACCACCCTGTCCAATAGCCCAAATAGTAGACAGATAATCTCGAGTACTTAAACCACTATTTTGGCTCTGCAAGTATTGACTTATCAAATCAATTAAACGCTTCATACGCGCGCGTCTAATCTCATATAGCTCACCAAACATTCTATTTAAACCTTGAGCAGATGCTGCAAGACGCTCTTCAATTTGGTTAAATAACAAGGCTTTTTGCGGGTTCATTAGCTGTTGAAGAATCATTCGCGACACGCCTGCCGATACACTATCATCAATCTTATTAATATCAAATAATTGCTCTTCATAACGAATGATAATACGCAAATATAATTCATCTTTACTTGAAAAATGCTTATATAAAGTACCCTTGGCTAAGTCTAGCTGGTCGGCTAAACTGTCCAAAGTTATATCCCCACTTCCTGCTTCAAGTAAAAGTTGTTCAGCGGTGGCTAATATTTTTTCTTCGCGATTCTTAAATTGCTGCTGCCTACTCATGCAAATGCCCAACCTTGTATAATCTTTGATGAATAATATCTACTTTGACAGGTGCTACAACTACAAGTCCTACACCAAGTACTCAAAACCATAGTCATATAATGACTCATTAGTCATAGCCTACATAGCATACCCATTTTATTAAGCTTGTGCTAGTAAATCCTCGAAATTTTTTGTCGTTAGCATACCAACTTGTTCACTACTAATGCCAAATAGATCACCCAAACAGGTCGCCACGTATGGTACATAGGCAGGTTCATTAGATTTACCGCGTTTTGGTACAGGTGCTAAATAAGGACTATCAGTTTCGATAAGTAATCGATCTCTAGGCACTTTTAAGGCTGCATCACGTAAGCTTTGTGCATTTTTAAAGCTTACAATACCGGAGAAAGAAATATAAAAGCCCAAATCAAGAGCTTTTTTTGCAGTATCCCAATCTTCAGTGAAACAATGGATAATACCATGCTCGGCTTTTTCTGCTTTTAATATATCAATAGTGTCATGCTTAGCTTCGCGGGTGTGTACCACCAAAGGTTTTTTTAACTGCTGACTGGCTGCAATATGGCGCGCTAAGCTGGCTTTTTGTTCTTGTTTATTTTCATCACTCCAATAGTAGTCCAAACCTGTCTCACCAATGGCCCAAACATGATCGGCAGAAGCGGTTTTAACCAAACGTTCAACCGTGGCAGATTTCAATATCTGTAAATCCTCACAAGGATGAATACCTACGCTCATTCCTAAATTTAATTCATTATCACCGTATTGAGTAACAATGTCATAAATGGCATCATACTCAGCAAAATCGCACATAATGGCCATAGCTCGACTTACGTTGGCCTTTTTCATGGCTTCAATAACGCCGTCTAACTTCCCGTCATGTGGGGTTAGATCTAAACGGTTTAAATGGCAGTGACTATCAGTAAACATATCAACTCTTTTAGTTGTAAAAAATTTAGTTATTGAAAATACAGTTGTAAAAAATTAGATTTTGATTAAGCGCTCACGCACTTTATTATCGTTATAACCATTGTAAATTCAAGATAGCCTCAGTAACTATAGCCTTAGTACCTGTAGCCTAATTAACTAATAGCATTTCGGACTTATAGCATTGCGGGCTTAAAATATGTCGCAGCGTTATCATAATCTTTCAAAACAGTTTATATAAGCATGAAAACGCTATAAATGCGGTTGAATTGACACAATGCAAAGTTTAGGTTGAGTCGTATTATCTTCAAACTCATACTGCATTAGAAAGCCAATATCATAGTGCTTATAACTCATATAATATGTCCGCTGCGTATCTCGCTGACGATATGCAGGTCTTGGATCTTGAGCAATTAGCTGTTGAATAATGTGCTTATCCTCAATATTTAGGTCGCTGTCTGATTGGTCACAGTATTTCTCAAAATCTGCAGCGGCTTGAGCTTCACATACCACCTGCTTTAAAGGCGGCTTGTCTGGTGCAAATCCGCAGATAGCCTCGCTTAATGCATCACTATAACCAATATAAGGCTTAATATCGACAATGGGTGTACCATCTACCATATCTGCGCCACGTATATGAAGTCGTACCGAGCCTGTCATCACTTCTACCCTTACCAGTTCGACTACCGATAATCCCAGCTGCGAAGGGCGGTATGTAGTTCGAGTTGCAAATACTCCTAGTTTGGTATTGCCGCCTAATCTTGGCGGACGCACCTTAGGCTTGAATACAGGCTTACAATCAGGCTTAAAGACGTTGTCAGCTGTATCCTCAGAAATCGTCTCATGAGATTGGGATTTAGAACCTAGTGTTAAGTGATTGTGATGGGTATACCAACTAATCCACAGATGGCTAAATTCTTCAATTCCACTAAACGCCTCAGGCGTATCATAAGGCGCTATCATTTCAATGACACTGGGCAAAGCCACAAGATTAGGCTGGCGAGGAATGCCAAACTTTTGCGATAAAGCGGAGCGATGATAGCCAATAATCGGTATAGTTATCTGATTTTGAGTAGCATGTAAATCATCTTGTGACATTTAAACTTAAATACCTTTTGATTGGTTATGAAACGCTAAGGTTCTAGACTAGAGCCTGAAATCTAATGACAAAAACTAATAAATAAAACTAAGCACTTAAACCAAGGACTTAAGCTATCAAATTAAGTTAGTTATGCTTGATTGCCCTTTTGGTTAATGCCTTCTTGATTACCTAACTTAATAAAAGCGGTATGTATATGACATAGTATACTTTATAAATTAGGTTATTTAAGATGTTAAAGGTTAAGCTTAACTTTAAATTAGCTCTCAGTATTTACCCCAAAAAATAATGAGACGTTATCGGATGAGTTATCGGATAAATAGTGTCATCCATAAACTATTATTGTCTTATTAAATTATACTAAAAGTGAGCTTATTAGTTGCAAAGCAGCCAAACTGCGCCTGAATCAAAAAGCTTATAATAATTTGAATAGGCGTTATTCCAATTAATAATGAAGCTTTTGACTCATTTAAGATTTATTGTCGTTATTATATTCAATAATTTGTTATCATATGCCTCTTAAAAATATTACTCGGGTTAAGACCTATTATACGTATAAGGCTTTAACTTTATATAGTTTGCACCCTTTTTTTCTATACAGACTATAGTTTATTAAGCAGCTTATGATGACTTTATGGACTTAAGTCCAAATTAAAATAAAGCAACTAATTTACAGCTTTTAATTCGCTTTGCTATTCATATTAATCGGGGCTTTTATGTCAAAATTCCATACTGAAACAGTGACTTATGTACATCACTGGAACGACTCTTTATTTACTATTAAAACCACTCGTGATGCTGGATTACGCTATCGTAACGGTGAATTTGCAATGATTGGTATTATGGTAGATGGCAAGCCTTTAATGCGCGCTTATTCTATCGCTAGCCCAAATTATGAAGAAGATTTGGAGTTTTTCTCCATTAAAGTGCAAGACGGGCCATTGACTTCACGGTTACAGCATATCAAAGTGGGCGATGAGCTCATTATTAGTAAGAAACCAACTGGTACGCTAGTCGTTGATGATCTATTACCGGGTAAACACCTATATATGCTCTCTACCGGCACAGGACTTGCTCCATTCTTATCTCTATCTCGTGACCCTGAAGTTTATGAGAAATTTGATAAAATTGTTCTTTGTCATGGTGTACGTAGGGTTGAAGACTTAGCGTACCGCGAAATGTTTGAAGAAACCCTGCCAAATGATGAACTATTTGGCGAATGGTATCGTGAGAAATTCATTTACTACCCTACCGTTACGCGTGTAGAGTTTCGCAACACTGGCCGTATTACAGATTTGATGCGGTCAGGCAAGCTATACGAAGACATTGGTTTACCCCCAATTAATAAAGAAGATGACCGAGTTATGATTTGTGGTAGCATGCCTTTTAACGCAGATATTTCTGAGATTTTAGATGGTTATGGTTTAACCGTTTCTCCTCGTATGGGCGTGCCAGCTGATTATGTGGTTGAGCGTGCTTTCGTAGGCTAATAACGTTTTGCTTAAAAATTGCGTTAAAACTTCTTGACCAGATTTGAGAAGTTGTTATAATACGCCTCCTAGCTCGACTACCTATCTAGTTGATGATTATAATCGATCAACATTGATTGAGCTAACCCTACATGCCGGTGTGGTGGAATTGGTAGACACGACGGATTCAAAATCCGTTGCCTTTAAAAGCGTGTCGGTTCAAGTCCGACCACCGGTACCAATACTAAAAACCCTTATAGATTATAGTCTGTAGGGGTTTTTTATTGTCTATAAATCACGTCATTAACACAGTATTAAAACCTGTATCCAAATGGTTTTGATACTATCTTGATACTTTGACTCCCCTGCCTATTACCGTATGATAGTTCTATTAGAACATCTTTAAAGAGGCCAGTATGAAAGTTAAACTCACTAAGCGATTTGTAGACTCTGTTGAGTATGCAACAAATGGTACCGATATTTATATGGATGAAGTATTGACAGGTTTTGCATTAAGAGTAGGCAAGCAATCTAAAAAATATACTCTACATAAACGAATCAACGGTAAGCTTTATAGAGATGAAGTAGAAGAGACACATTTAATTACTTTAACTGAAGCTCGTGAAAAAGCCAGTACCATGATGGTTAATATCAAGAAAGGTTTGCATGTCTATGATGGCTATCAAGCTGGTCCAGTTAACCAACCCGCTCCAAACTCTAATGTACCTACATTAAAAGAGGCATATGAGTACTTTAAAACCATGAAGCCTAACCTTGCTAGCCGTACTATCGAAACATATGATCAGCAAATACTTGGTCGCCTTAGTGATTGGCTAGATTTGTCTTTAAATGATATTACCAAAACCATGGTTAGTGAAAAGCATAAGGAAATCAGTAAGCGTAGTAAAGCACAAGCTAATGCTACTATGAGAGCTCTTCGCTCAGTTTGGAATTATTGTCAGGATAGTTTTTTAGATGAAAATGAAGAGTACATCATCAAAGATCAGCCTATACGTATTCTAAATGCCAAAAAAGACTGGCATAAAATTAAGCCTCGAACTCGACATGTAGAGGAAGAATATCTTGGTACATACTTTCAGACTCTAATTGAACATAAAGATGGGGGTTCTTACAAGC
>NZ_JAGLBC010000156.1:4498-5405 GCF_018260395.1 Psychrobacter sp. | reverse complement strand
TGATGAGGTTCGTGATTTGATTGTTATGGGCTAAAAGTGTGCGTTTGCCCTGTCTGAGGTATAAGACTGAACGTGACTAGTAGGCTCAACACCTTGTAACCGACCTAATAGCGTGCTACTTGGTGGAAATGGCATGCAACCAAAGCTGATAGTCGAGATGAATACTAAGCTCAGACAGATGAGTTTAGGGTATATAGTGTTCATAATTTTAAATACCTTATACTAAAGGCCCTTACTAACTACAGACGCTGCTAGACCCTTATTAAATTGGGGTTGTTTATCTCAAACTTTTTCAAATCTGTTTTGGCTGCGGCAATCGCTAGATCAACTACCTCAAAACTATCTGATGAACGAACTGTTTTGTAATGATCCTCGCCATACCCTGAGAGCTGATAATCACATTGCCATATACTACCAAATTGCTGAGGCTGATATATGGTTGCGGTTATTTCATGTTCAATACTATTTCCATACTCAATACCATGTTGATCCTTATAGTGGTGAGACTGTATGGCAACAATATTTTCTGGCATAGGTTTGTAAGGCTCAAATCCTAAATACTGATGTTTAATTTGTGCCGCCTCATTCCAAGATGTTGAAGAGAACACCATAACTATTTGATCATCATCTGCTATAGATTGACCAAATTCTTGTAATGTGAGTTCAGTGTTGGATTGATTAGTACTTAATTGATAAAAGGTAGCTTGTACTAGGTTATTTGGGTTGTCTAATTCATCACCAACCATAGCTAAAACCATCTGGTCATTACCATAATCTATCTTAGCCAAGGCTTCTTCTGACGTGTTCGAATTATCCAGCAACTGCTGCATAGCCTTGATTCGATACGTGACCGCTTCTTTTAATAAACAAATAAATTTGGGTGGCATATTTAAGATAAGTGTTGGGT
>NZ_JAGLBC010000156.1:0-4398 GCF_018260395.1 Psychrobacter sp. | reverse complement strand
TCATTTGCGTTCATTTGCGTTCATTTGCGTTCATTTGCGTTCATTTGCGTTCATTTGCGTTCATTATCAGTTAAATAATAGTTGACCGAACGGCTTTGTCCACGAGTATCTATGAAGCCTATTTCAATCAATTTTTTTAATCTGTGATATGTCTTTGTCTTACTTTCTTTTAAATATTCTTGAATTTCTTTACGTGAAAGCTCTTTATTTAATTTTAATAATTTAATGATTTTTTCGTCTTTTGAGTCAAGACTAGGTTCAAAAATTTGCACTTGTTGATTTTCCTCCTTAACTACTTTTATCTCAGAATTAATGAATCCTAATTCAAACTGTTCTCCATTACTAAGATTATTCTTCCAAATGTTACCTTGCGGACTCTCTTTAACTATATCATTTTCAGCATAATGCCTATTATATAAAATGACCATGAATTGATTAGGAGTAACGACAAACTCTGGTTCTTTTTCAAAATCTTTATAACTAGCAAGAATTCGTCTAATGCCTGTTGCAAAGTTTTCTATATATTTTATTTTGTCTAATACATGAACGATGCTAGGGTTTCTGCGTGCACTAATGCCTTTTTTAATATCCGATATACTTAAACCATCAGGAATCCCACCTGCTGAAAATACTTCCATCCTATCATCATAAATTTCGACCTTGATATCTGCTGATAAAGAATAGTCTCGATGAGCGTATGCGTTTATGACTGCCTCTCTAACGGCTTTAGAAGGATAGCCTTCGTACTCAAACCTTGCAGGAGCCCCTGTGAATGATACTTTTTTATCATTTAATAGGGATATGTATTCCAATGTCATATCAATTTGTTTAATAAGAGAACCATTAAACTCTTTTTTAGCCAAAAAGTCAGATGCCATATCTAAACCATCAATAACCGCTATTTTGGTAGAAAATGGGTTTTGATCACTTAGTAATAGTGCATTATTATTATATTGTCTTTTGGCGCTAAGTAGTCTTAATCCACTTTCATCAAACTCAATATCAGACTCTGACAACTTATCTTTTAAATATTGAAAAGTAAGCTGCTTATCATTCATAATAGGCTGGCTATCAAATTCATCCGCAACTTGTGCTTTTAACATACGTCTAACTTCATCATCATTTGCACGGCGCTTACTACTCCCTACACGAATATATATACCTTTCGGATTAAAGCCTTGACCGTCTTTATAATAATAAGGTGGTTTGTCTCCCTTTTTGATATAAATCAAAAAACTCTCATCTGTTACCTTTATTTCAACTAATTCATGAACAGAGGTGTTAAAAGCACTATTTACCCAATCACTAAGCAATAACTCCCATTTCTTAAACTCATCTCTTTTATTAGGAATGAGATTACCATCATCATCGACACCTAGATAAATAATGCCGTCATTTGAATTAAGAAAAGAAACTATTTCAGCTTTTAACTGATTGGTTTTAATAGGAATATCAGACTTATATTCAATTGCTTGGCTTTCCATACAACATCTCTAAGTAGTATATAGTTGTTATAGTCTAATACCTTTTAGTCTTTAAAAGAGAAAACTTTCGTTATAAAGCCTTAGACTTTACTTTTGATGAATTAAAGCATTAAATAATGTAGTTGTATTTATAAAAAAATTACCTTTCACCAACTAAATAACCTCTATTCAACACTCCATCAACAAAACCCTGCTACAGTAAGTCATGCACTGTCTAAATCCTCGCAATAGGACTTTTACGACATGAACTTAGGCCACGACCCAAATATCATCTACCCTATCCCCTAAGCGTTAATGGCAGGCGGAGCCACTGCACCTTATCCGATTCTATCTTTGCTATCAAAAAGCCCACTTTGACAACTCATGAAAAATGTTAGCCTATAAAAAAACCTCACCGCAATGGGTGAGGTTTTTGAACAATTATATAAATTGAAAATTTAAACTTTTATTTGATTTTTTTCATTTCATTTAAAGCTGCAGTTTCAGCCGCTTTTGGCAAAGGTACATAGTCTAAAGCTGCGGCAGATGCATCACCTGTTCTTAACGCCCAATCAAAGAACTTAACAACATCTTGAGATTTTGCACCACCATTTTGTGGAACAAGAATAAAGGTAGCTGCAGAAATTGGCCAAGCATTTGCGTTTGGCATATTGGTAATAGTCACAGCGAAGCCAGGATATTTAGCCCAATTAATGTTACCAGCAGCTGCAAACGTAGAGTCGTCAGGTTTAACATACTTGCCAGCACGGTTTAATAGTTGTGTATAAGCCAATCTGTTTTGTTTAGCATAGGCATATTCAACATAACCAATAGAGTTTGGTACACGTTGTACTGTACTGCTCACGCCATCATTACCTTTACCGCCAACACTAGTAGCTACGTTTGGCCATTTTACAGTTTTATCAGCACCAACGCTGCTTTTCCAAGTACCAGAAACTTGGCTTAAATAAGTGGTAAATATGAAAGTAGTACCAGATCCGTCTGAACGGTTAACCGTAGTGATAGGACCAGCTGGTAAGTTAAGGCCAGGGTTTAAAGCCTTGATACGAGCATCATTGAATGAAGTGATTTTACCTAAATATATATCTGCTAGTACTGGGCCTGATAATTTTAACTGGCCAGGACCTACGCCTTTAATATTAACTACAGGTACAACACCGCCGATAACTGTAGGAAACTGAATTAAGCCACTTTGTTTTAGTTCTGCTGGTGACATTGGCGCATCTGTGGCACCAAAATCAACAGTTTTACTTTGAATTTGTTTGATGCCGCCTGAAGAACCAATACCTTGATAGTTCACTTGGTTGCCAGTAGCTTTTTGATAGTCAGCTGACCACTTTGAATAAACAGGTTGTGGAAAAGTTGCGCCAGCGCCAGTAATATTAACGGCAAACGCAGAAGAACCAACAGCTGCTAAAGCAACGCTTAAAAATAGAGGAGCAAGTTTCATGGTGATATCCTTGAGTAAGAGTCGCTAGTTGATGACTATGGGTAATTATTTGCATAAAAGAAAAGGAACATTGCTCAATTGCGTTACTATGTATGCAATTAAACAACGATGAGTAAGGTCGTAAATAGCAGCATTAATACAGTCACTAGCTTTTATACTCAATGAATTATTGTCGAATATTCATACTATATCGTGATTTCATCGAACGTTGCTATAACGAAATTGCCGCTAATCTAAAGCGCTATAATAATGCTATTAAATTACAATTTTTTGACACATTTATGACTATTTTATGACATTTACAAAGCTTTACTTATTACTGTATTGATAAAGCTCAAAGGTCATATATTGACTATAGTTTAGACCTGCCTAGTTTTAATTTTTTATAGTCATAATTAGATTTTATCACTTGATTAATATCGTTCTAATGAATTTGATTGACTCTATTAAATATGTATTTGATTGCCTGTAATCGGCTCAAATATGAATTTATGCTACTATTGATAGCTAAATTTTATTATCAGTTTGCTGCTAGGAAAATAATATGACCACTCGTGTACAGATGATAATAGAGACTCTACGCGATCATCCCGACCAATTATTTACCGCTAGGCAATTAGCTGAACTATTTATAGAGCGCTACCCTAATGATTTAGAAGAAAAGAGAAATAATCCTCGATATGAAACTATAGAAGATTTGATCGGGCAGCTTGCAGCAGAGGTGGGTGGTTAACGTACTGAAACAGCCAAACGTTTATGTCCCAATGTCGCTACTCAAGACACACCTAGACCTAGAAAATATTATTGGCAATCGATACCTGAACAACCTCATTTTAAGATTGAGGGGGAAGCTGAGGATTTAGACGAACCCAGTGAATACCTATCATTTAATCAAGCTTATTTTAGCGAGCACGATTTGTATCCCCTGCTAATCTCATATTTATCGGAAGATATGGGGCTCAACTGTCGCAGAATCGATGAACATAAATCTAGAAATATACGCGGCTTAGGCGGTAATCACTGGCTACATCCTGATATCGTTGCATTAGAGACTTTAGATAAAGGTTGGAGTGATGTTGTACGAGCTTGTGTTCGAGGAAGTAATGACGCATTGTTTAGACTTTGGTCTTTTGAGGTAAAAAAGACCTTAAACAGAAGTAATGTCCGCAAAAGTTTCTTCCAAGCTGTCTCAAATTCAAGTTGGGCAAACTTTGCGTATTTAGTGACTGCAAACTTGGACTCATCTGTAGAATCCGAATTGCAAATGCTATCAGGACTACATGGTGTCGGCGTACTTTTACTGAATCAACAATCTTTATTTGATAGCCAAATTTTGATTCCTGCTAGAGAAAGAACAAATATCGATTGGTTGTCAGTCAATCGTATTGTTGAAGAAAATAGTGATTACGAAGCCTTTATCGAACAAGTAGGTATCTATAGCCAAACCGGTAGACTGACTAAAAG
>NZ_JAGLBC010000155.1 GCF_018260395.1 Psychrobacter sp. | reverse complement strand
CAGTATCGCCTGTGGCACCCGTAGCGCCTGTGGCACCCGTAGCGCCAGTAGCACCTGTTGCGCCAGTAGCACCTGTTGCACCTGTGGCACCCGTTGCACCAGTATCACCTGTGGCACCCGTAGCGCCAGTAGCACCCGTAGCACCTGTTGCGCCTGTGGCACCCGTAGCACCAGTATCGCCTGTGGCACCCGTAGAACCCGTTTCGCCTTTTAGATTAAAGCTTTCAAGATACCAGTCGCCATCAGCATGTTTATTTAGAAGATACTCATATCCACCTTTAACTACTCGACGTTGTAACAAAAACTCCCCGTTTGAGTCGCCATCAATATCATACATAAGAACAGATTCTTGCCCAGTTGGATCGTTAATATTAAGGTTATTAACCCAAACACTATCGAACCCTTTGTCGATAACACTACCAGTAATTTTGATATTGTCAGTATATGACTTACCATCAACACCCAAGTCACCACTTTGACCCAAACCAGTCAGATAAGAGTCCATTAACCAATTGTTACTACCTGTTGTGTAGTCACCATCAATAGTAAGCTTGTCACCCGCCACACGGTTAGCCATGTCGATCTCTGAATCTCTGGCTATCACATTGCCTTTTAGTGTGAAGTCGGATTGTGTCTGATTGCCCGTTGAATTGCCTTTATTGATATCATGGGCAACCAAGCGCGATCCTATCAAGTTCAGATCGCTAAAGGACGCTTGTTTGCTATTAGCATTTGCTTCCAATTGCCAAGTTGAATCGTTTTGCAGATTCATATTTAGTGTTGATGCGTCTGATTTATTGACTAAACCTTGCATATATCCATTAGCAAAGTTGTATGTAACGTTGCTTAGATCGGGGGTTGTACCTTGAACATTGATAACGTTAGCATTAGCACCATTATTAGATATCAGAGAAGTGTTTTTACCTTTAGCTGTAAAAACATAATCTTTTTGACCACTTGCAACATTAATCAAATTTGCAGTATTGGTTTGTGTTTTATTAATAATTAAATCGTTGAATGAAGTAACAGTTTGAGCCGTATCTTGGCTAGCACTACCACTTACCCTAATAGCTTCTTTGCCTGCTTTAATAGTAGTGCTTGCAGTATCAGTGCTTGCATCTAACAATGCGCCTTGCCAAATAATATCAATCGCCGAACTGTTCACCGCTTGGGTTGTATCAATGTTCATATCGCCTGTTGAATATAAACGCCCTTCACCTGTTCCAACTGTAGCACCTTTACCCAAACGAATAGCGTTAGCGCGAGTGGAGTCGCTAACTATCTTAATGTTACTATTATTAAGACGTACTTCAGGTACCACCCCATTCTTTTCTGTTCCAGAAACATAAATCCCGATAGCATCATTATTTTTAGTTTGAATATCAATATTAAGGTCATTATTAACTTTTACATAGCCTGCTGAACCATTACCAGCGTTTCCGTTAGAGGCGCCTTGTATAGCACGAATACCAACGACTAGTGGAGATGACGAATAAAACGGGGTGTTATTAAACGCACTCATTTTAAGATCTAAATTGTCAAAAATCGCTTTTGACTGCAATCCATTAAATGCGACTGTTTCTCCAGAGTCCACGCTAGAACCTGTTAATACGCCGTAGTGCTCATATCTAATTAGAGGCAGGTTCTCCATGTTGAGGTTGAGCGATCCTATTGCCGATGTCCCTGCATGAGAGACAGCTAGACCAACCTTTCTATAATTATCCCCTAGTGGATTACTGATATTTGCATCTAAATTTTTAATGGTCAGAGATATTTTTTTGCCAGTGGCCTCGAATAAAGAAAGATCATTTGAGTTCGTCCCATAAACTGAAATACCATCGGAGCCTTTTACCGTTGCAACTAAATCATTAGTAACGCTGATACTCTTATCAGCACCCTGACTATAAACCAAGAAACCTTGATTATAAATACTATCATTTCCAATTACAGGGGGTGTGCTTGACACCTCGCAGTTGATATTTGCTCCAGTGTTATTAGTGTTATTTACTATAACGGAACCGTTAGTTAACTTGTTACATTCCACTGCAAAACTGGCTGAAGATAAAAGAACGCCACCCATAAGAAGCGTTGCTTTAGCAGACGACTTACTTTTTTTTCCTAGCTCAGAACATACAATCCATTGTCCCAAAGCGGTGTTCCAAATTAGCTTGTAAACTTTATTCATGATTCTTTCCTTATTATTAATTAAGTTATACCACCATGATTTTTCAACTACGTATTACTGCTATCAATAAAACTACCGCTAAATACAGTTTCCATTTTTAAAAAAACTATTTGAATAATGATCCCAAAATACCACGCATTAATCGACTGCCAGAGGGCCCTGCTACTTGCCTTGCAACTGTGGTTGCCACCGTACCAATGATTCGTTGTTTTAACTTTTCTTTATCGCGTTCCTGTTGTTGCTGTTCCTTTATGGCTGCCGCTGCCGCTTTGGCATCTAATGTCGCCTGCTCTTTAATAGCTTGATCGGCTTGTCTACGTTCGATTTCTTGTTGGGCTTGTTGTTCCTTCTCAATCATTGCATTTTGAGCACGCTTATTAAGCATCTCATAAGCACTTTCCCGGTCAATAGGCTGGTCATAGACACCTGATAACACACTGGCATTGACCACATCGAGTCGCTCACCTGCACTTAACGGCGCAAACTGACTATTTGGCGAAAGCATCCAAACGCGCTCAACGGGCGTTGGCGTGCCTGATTCATCTAATACGCTAACCAAGGCTTCACCCACACCCAGTGTCGTTAAAGCACTTTCAACATCCACATTGGGGTTGGGACGGAAGGTTAGTGCAGCGGCACGTATCGCTTTTTGATCTTTGGGAGTAAATGCTCGCAGTGCATGCTGAATACGGTGACCCAATTGACCCAAAATACTATCAGGGATATCAGTAGGACTTTGACTAATAAAATAAATCCCAATCCCTTTTGAACGAATCAGCCGTACCACTTGTTCTATCTTTTGCGACAATGCATCATTGGCATCTTCGAATAACAAATGCGCTTCATCAAAGAAAATCACCATTTTAGGCTTATCCATATCTCCCACTTCTGGCAAAGTTTCATAAAACTCGGATATCAACCATAACAACAAACAACTGTATAGTTTTGGACTGAGCATGAGCTTGTCAGCAGCCAATATATTGATCACCCCACGTCCGTTCTCATCTGTCTGGATTAAATCATCCAGATTCAGCGCCGGTTCACCAAAGAACTGATGAGCACCCTGATCTTCTAAAGTCAATAATTGGCGCTGTATCGCCCCAACACTGGCGGCAGATATATTGCCGTAGCGAGTGCGTAGCTCATTGGCATTGTCCGAAACAAACTGCAGCATTTGTCTTAAATCTTTTAGATCAAGTAGTAACAATCCTTCATCATCAGCAACTCTAAAAGCGACGGTTAATACACCCGCTTGGGTATAATTTAAATTTAATAATTGACCTAATATTAAAGGGCCCATTTCACTAATGGTAGTACGCATGGGGTGGCCTTGCTGCCCAAAGACATCCCAAAACACACAACGATACCCTGTAAAGGTTGGCGTCGGCAACTTCAATTGAATCAAACGTTGTTGTAACTTCTCGCTCATCTCGCCAGCATGCGCTAGCCCCGATAGATCGCCTTTGACATCGGCCATAAAAACTGGCACACCTAGTTCGGCAAACTGCTCGGCTAGTACTTTTAATGAGACGGTTTTTCCTGTACCGGTAGCGCCTGCTATGAGGCCGTGACGGTTGGCCATATTTGAGCGTATAAAAACCGGTTCCTTTTGAGTATCCACCGATGTGGAGTATGCTAGGGTTATGTTTGCCATTGTTTAGCTCACAATTAAAATAGATTAAGTAAGTTTTACTATATCACCCCTTATACGAATTGCAATATATAAAATAGGCCATTATTAAACCGAGAAACTTCAAGCCTAATAATCTTAAGCTTATAGCACACAGTGATTAAACTATCATTAAATATATGATTTGCTATTCAAACCCTTATCAAGATTTAGCATTTATTGATGCATATCAACCTTAGCTTATTGGGTAGATTTTTCTTCAATTTAGCTATCCAATTCACCAAAATACAAAGCATCGAAGTCCAATTCACCAAAATTCAATTCACCAAAGTAGCATTAATAAAAAATTCAACTCACCAAATTAACATTGATAAGTTGACCATAGCGTTGCTAATGTAAAGCTGAAACTTTATGGCACAACGTTATGCCTTATTGCTTAACGCTGTATTTTTTGGCTCAACTCTACTAATGCAACAGGATATAATTATGAGAAGCGCTATTTACCACAGTTTTGGCAAACCCTCTGAAGTACTTAATATAGAGGATACGCCAACGCTACAACCTAACGCCCATGAAGTACGTATCAAAACGCTTTTATCACCGATTCATAACCATGATTTGATTACGATACAAGGCCAGTATGGCGATAAGCCAGACCTACCTGCTATAGGCGGCAGTGAAGCATTAGGCATTATTGACGCTATTGGTGATGAAGTAGAGGGTCTAACGGTTGGCCAACGAGTCGTTACAGCCAGTGTAAAAAATACTTGGGCTGAGTACTTTATTGCTTTCTCAAATATGGTCTTTGCTGTTCCAGATATACTTGAGGATGAGATAGCTTCGCAGCTGATTGCTATGCCATTAAGTGCCTTAATGCTGCTTGAATTCATGGCGTTACAGTCTGGTCAATGGGCAATCTTGAATGCTGCTAATGGTGCCGTTGGTAAATCATTTGCGATGTTGGCCGCCGCTCGTGGGATCCACACCATTAGCTTAGTTCGCCGTGCAGAAGCGGTTCAGGAATTATCAGATTTGGGCATTAAACATGTTATTGATACCTCAAAATCTGATTGGATAGATCAGGTGCGTGATATTACTGGTGACTCACAAATAAGTGCCGCCGCCGACTCTTTGGGTGGTAGCGACAGCAATGACTTATTAACACTATTAGGCAGTGGCGGTACTTTGGTTTCTTTTGGCGCAATGACCGGTGGGGCCATGGTATTAAATCCCAGCAGCCTTATCTTTAAAGAAGCAGTAGTGAAAGGATTCTGGGGCAGTAAGACTAGTCGAGAAATGGATAGTATTAACAAGCGCCGTTTAATTAAGGAGCTGGTTGAGCGTGCTATTCATAAACAACTGACTTTGCCTGTTGGTGCCATTTATAGTTTAGAGGATATAAAACAAGCAGTGTCAGGTGAGGTACAACAGGGTAAAAAAGGTAAAGTATTGTTGAAAGTCTAGTTTTTGAATTGAGTGAGCAATACCATATTGCTTTAAATCTATTTTGCTAAAGGGCAACGTCTTGGACGTTGCTTTTCTTATGAATAGCTCTTTTGATAGCTTAAATTATGATAACTCCAATTATACT
>NZ_JAGLBC010000154.1 GCF_018260395.1 Psychrobacter sp. | reverse complement strand
TTAAAATACTCAGGATGACGCTCTTTTTCTATTTGATGCCAATCAGAAAATGATTTCTTTTTTATTATTTTACCTTGGGTGTCTAAGGTATAACGGGTAATATAACCATCATTTGATACATTGTACATATCTATAGTCCCATTATTATATTCACCACCCTCGATCTCATTACTATCCCCCTCGGGCTCTATAAATGCCATATCATAGGTTGGCGCTACAATTACTTTACCTGACTTATTTATAATACCCCATTTCCCGTGCTCGTAATCACCTTGTCGCACAGCTGCTAATCCTTGTGAAAAAGACATGGCTGAATCCCATTTTGCAGGAATCACTATCTTGCCGGTAGTATCTACGTAGCCTGATTTCCCTTGACCCCAAGGTTCGGTACTATATACGGCCAATCCTTCAGAAAAGTCTGATAAAGCACTGAATTTAAATGGAACAATAGTTTTTCCGGATTTATCTATCAAACCACATTTATTATTCTGACACGCGACTGCACGACCATCTTTGAAGTCTCCAGCTTGTTGATATTGGTAGGGTATAACCAGTTTACCGGACTTATTCATATAGCCATATTTACCATCTTCACCTTTTGGACCGTTTTTATAAACAGCAGCCATACCTTCATGAAAGTCTCTATAATTTATATTAGGATAGTCCATTGAAGTATCTAACTTTATAGGAATTACTAGTTTCCCAGCATCATTTATATAACCGGTATAAAATTGATCTACCTCAGAGATGTTAGCTGATTTACCAACGTATGCCATACCATCTGAAAAATCACCACAAAACTCAAATTTGGGAGGCACAACCACTTGACCTTTTTCGTTTTTAAATCCGCAAGAATTGTTATTTGAATAAGGCATTAATTTTGCACAAACTGTGGCACTAAAAGCCAAACCTACTATGCTTAGTGCTAATGTGTAGGCTGTTTTTTTAGCTTTCATAAAGTATTCCTTATTCACAAAGTAAAGATTAATTCTATTTCATTTAATCTTCATTTTCTATTATAAAATTCTAAAATTTATTTTATTTATTAAGGTTAAATATATTCTAAATAAAAAAATTATCTTTAGCCAAGATTCTCAAACTATATAACAAGTCAGTATTATGATACGAAGTTAAATTTTAGATGCTTACATGCTACATTTCATTAATAAAGCTTTTAACTCAATAACCTTTTTTTTTGAAGTGGCTCTGTTTTGAATAAATGCCATTATTAATAAATATAAAGACGACTTGATAAAAAGTTAAGCTTAGATACGGTTTGCTAATAGAGATATGGTTAAGGATGAATCAAAATATACAGTAGGCATGCTTTTCAAGAATTCATTCAAATTATGTATTCTGATAGTTGTTCAAATAAAAATCTATAATTAAAAAATTAAAGTTAAGGAATGAAAATGTGCTCAAACTTTGAACCAGCTAGCCCAAAACAGATTCAGCAGATTGTTGACAATAAACAGTTAGAGTTAGATTTTAACTATAAAAAGCGAGTTTATCCTAAAGACTTTTGTCCCATTTTGATTAATACTGAAGACGGACTTAAAGTGGTTAAAGGCCAATTTGGATTGAGTCCAAAATGGGCAAGTGATCCAGTAGATTACGCCACTTATAATGCACGACTTGAGTCAATAGAAGATAAAAAGACGTTTAGACCTTCATTTACGCAAAACCAATTTTGCTTAGTGCCAATGAGCGCATTTATGGAGCCTTATTATCTGAATTCAGATAGCGATAAGAACTTATGGCAACGTATTTATCAAGAGGATAATGAGCCATTTACTATTGCAGGCATGTATGAATTCAATACTCATTTTGATGAGCCAGTACATAGCTTTACCTTATTAACGCATAATGCCGATGACGAACCTTTTATGAGCCAGTTTCATAAACCCAATAAAGAGAAACGGTCGATATATTTGGTTGAACCTGAAAAACGTGAAAAATACCTTCAAGCGACTCGTAATCAAATCAGCAAACTGATGAGTCTTATCGAAGGCAATAAATTCAAATTTGAAGCAATATAATTATATTAGCTCTTAGGAAGGTTAAAGCAGTATGTTTGGATAAAAGATCATTATAAGATTCATATTGCAATAGCACTTTATTCATTAAAATGGCAAATTATTATGAAGATTACTTATAACTCGCTATTCATTAATTATGATATGTAAGCCAACCATGGAATAAATGATGTCATCAAGTTTTTTGCAAAATACAACGCTAATCACTTATTCGCCAGATCATGTATCAAAAGCTATTAGCGACAATATAAAAGATTTAGTGTTCAATAATTGTACCAAAGAGGTTTATTGGTTAAACACTTATGGTCTTAATCACATTGATGATATGAAGCAGGTAGTTTTGCAAAACCAATTTGATGATTTCTTAATAAAACTATTCCATGAAACCAATCATGCCAATAAAGTTATCGAACTTGATAATGTCTTATTTATAGCGGTAAAAGTACTCAAATCGGATGAATTTAGTCTAAGTAGCGAGCAAATGATATTCGTCATGTCCTCAAATATGCTTTGGAGTATTCAGGAGTATAAAGGAGGCTATTTTGAATGGATTAGAGATAGGCTGGTTAAAGATAAAGGACTTATTCGCCGTAAAAATGTAGACTACTTATTGTTTTTATTATTAGAATCTTTAATAGCTAGTTATGATGAAACCTTTCAAAATATACTAAGCAGTAGTGAAACTATAATACCTATTTCAAAAATCAATCCGACACCTTATTTTACCGAAAATGTAGAACAACAAAAATGTCGTTTAATGAATTTTAAAAAGGCAACACTTAGTCTGCGCAACACTATAGTAAAGCTGCAAACTATTGATAACTTACAGGTTGAGACTAAATATTTTATTGAGCTTAAAGAGCAGGCAACTAATTTAATCAGTGATATAGATTTTGAAATGCTTGAATTGGATAGCAAAATAAATCTAATTTTTTCAATACAAGGTCATCGATTAAACGAAATCATGCGAATGCTGACTTTGATATCAGTGGTGTTCATTCCGTTGACCTTTATAGCTGGCGTGTATGGAATGAACTTTGAGTACATGCCTGAATTAAAATTTAAATATGGCTATTTTGTGGTCCTCAGTATCATGGCAACCTCAGCAATATTTAGTATATGGTATTTTAAATCTAAAAAATGGTTTTGATAGGCAAGTTTAGTTGAATGCTTGGTTTTGCATATTTTAATAGTTATCTAAAGCTTAGGAATACGACAAGCTTCTTAACCGTTTGCGGTACGGGCAATAACGAGTGCAATAATATTCAATAGGTCAGTATTTCTTTATGTAATCAGATAATATGAGGGCATTAGGACCATTCAAATGTGAACGCCCATCCAAATTTTGGACGAGCCCAATTAATAGCAATTAGCGAAGGTTATATATAGGTAGTACTTTATATATAAAAAGGCTTACTTCTTGACTTCAAACCCATCTGCCTTAAACCCAACTTTCACATGGGTGCTGTCGCAAAATGGCTTATGTCCAGAGTGGCCGCAGCGACATAAATGCACTTCGGTATCACGGGTAATGGTGCGGCCTGTTCCAGTGACCACTTCAACATTACCGTAGATAAAGTTTGGTCCGTTTTTCATGGGTTCGATACGCAGCTCGCCACCACTGGCATCTGACACATTGGGCAGTTTGATTTCTTTTGAAGGTGGCTCACCTGTGGCTTCAAAGTTGACCTCATGGTGGCTACCATCACAATAGGGCTTTTGCTTCGAATGTCCACAACGGCATAATACCATGCGCATTGCATCCTGTTGGCCGTTCACACTGTGTTTGGCATGAATGTAGTTTGGGCCATTTTCGGTGACTCGAATCACATTGACCTTGGGCGGTTTTTCCATCAATGTGCCATCCGGATAATATGCTTGAATGGCACCTGATGGACAATTATGAGCAATCTCGAGCACCTCATCAGCGCTGGCGTTTTCAGGATGAATCCATTCGCCGTCCACATTTGGAACAAAAACGTCGGGACGGTCTAATACACAATTGCGTGAATGGATACAACGTTCGCTGTCAAATGTGACGATGACGTCTGCGGATTTAACAATTTCTTTGCTCATATAAGATCCTTTTGGCTGGCTAAATAAAAATTTCGCTAGCGAGTTAGCGTAACGGGGACGTATGTTGATTAATAATACTGAATGAAACCATATAGAATCTATGGGTAAAGTGTCTTTAAGAAGTCCAAATAACGATTCCATGAGCGTTTATCAGCACGTTCATTATAAGATTCTGCTTCAAAGTCAGTAAACGCATGAGGTGCACCACTATAGGTAATCATCTCGTGAGGAACGTGAGCTTCCTCAAGCGTCTTACCAAGTGTAGTAAAGTCCTCAAATGGCACAACTTTATCGGCCGTCCCATGAAACACTAATATCTCGCCTTGGGTATTGTTATAGTTCTGGAGGGGAGGTGTAGCAAGATCACCATGAAACGGAACAAACGCTTTTTGAGGGAATCCTGAACGGGCAAGCTCAAGCGCAGCACTACCACCAAAACAATACCCCATTGTCACACCATTACGTACATTATTGCCTTGTGCTTGACCAGCGTTTAGAGCAGCTGCAATTAAATGACGCATTTTATTGCGGTCTTGGTATAACTCGCCAGTAAGACGTTTTTTATCTTCTAAGGCAGTAGGTCGAATGCCTTGCCCATATAGGTCTGCAGCTAGTACGTTATAACCTTCTGTTGCGAGCATGTCGGCACGCTTGCGCTCATAATCTGTGAGGCCGTCCCAATCATGAAGTAGTAATATAAAAGGCGCATTGGCGATATCGGCTTTGGCGTAATATCCTTCATAAGCCTTATTATCTACCGTATAAGTGATGTTTTTAGTGGTAATGGCCGACGCAGTTTGGCTAGCACCTAACGCCAATAAACTTACGGATGTGCCTATAAGTAGAGTTTGAAAATGAGTTCGCAATGTGGAGATGAGGACCTTAAACATAATAAATCCTTTTTTATTTGAGTTCATATATTTATATATTAGGAATGGTTTGTCCTGGTATATCAATAATATAGATTAGCATAATAATACGTTTTACTAACCGGATTTATAATTAGAATGGAATAAAAAGTAAGTTAATTATGGGAGTGTAATAAGATACCGTCTTTTGAAATTTTGGTCACCATTTGGTCACCGAGGGTTTGGTCACTGTAGTTTTTATTAATACATAATTATAAAAAAATTAATAATTTTTTTCTGTACTAGTAAGTAGTAAGCTTGATTAGTAAATTTATAAGTAAATAATACGGAAAAGAATTTGAATCGCCTAAAGTCCTATAGATAAAGCCTTAAAGAGCAAATAAGCAAAACCATCACCCACAAAAAAACCCTAGATAATTGAATATCTAGGGTTGA
>NZ_JAGLBC010000153.1 GCF_018260395.1 Psychrobacter sp. | reverse complement strand
TTGATTATATAGATCATTCACACGTTGCTCAGCCAATGCCTCGCTATTTTGGTCATCAGTTTTAACTAGAATATGACGAACTTTCCACTGAGGAACAATCATATTTTCATTATTACGCTTGTCTACTAATTTAACAACATCAATGCCTTCAGCAGTAACTTGCGGTGCAGTGACTTGCCCGACTTCTAAAGGCGTAATCTTTTGGGCAATATCAGTGGGTAGTCCAGAAGCGGGATGATACCCCATATCTCCACCTTGAACGGGAGCGATATAGTTTTTAGCACTGCCGGTAGTTAACTGATTCAAGACAGCTTGAGCGTCATCGCTGGTCTGTAATAACATTTGGGCTTGTTGCGCAATTTTAATTGCTGAGTTCTTTTCAGCTTCAGTAATTCGGTTATAGTCATCACTAAAGGGAACACGGATATGGATAGTACGGTACTCAGTGCTTTGAAGCTTTTGAGCTTCAGGAGATGCCAAAAAAGCATCGATATCGTGGTCTGTAATACGAACACGACTACTAACCTGACTTTGCTGCAAGGCTTTTAAAGACTCTTCTTCAATGACTTGCGCACGAACTGCAGCATAACGACCCGGTTGCTTGGCATCTAAAGTCTGCTGTAACTGAGTTAATGACGTTAAGCCTTGTGATTGTGCCAGACGTGATAAGCTCTCATTAACCGCATCAGGACTAGGTCTGACACCAGCTCTTTTTACCAGATCTAATTGCAAGTTACGCAAAATCAAACTGTTTAGCACATCATTCTGCAGTCGCTGAGGACTTGGTACGGCTTGTCCACTAGCTTGAATACGCGCTTGAGTAACTGCAATAGCAGAAGCTAACTCACTCTTTAGAATAGGGGTATCGTTAACAATTGCAATTATACCGTTGCTACTATCAAGTGCAGATATAGGCGCCTTAGCAGGGTCAAATTTAGTGTTAACACTTAAACTATCTATGTTGTTGCTAGTTGTTTCTTTGGCTTGCGGTGACTTCACTGTATTGGTAGAGCCAGCTGCAGTTTTATCTGCAGCATAAGCTGTTAAGCTTAATGCACCCATTACGGTAGATAACAGTAAAGCCTCAGATAGTTTTTTTAGACTAAAATTTGATGCAGCTGAAACGTCGGTTTGAGAGTAAGAGTGCTGTAATTTATGCTGCGATTCATGTTGCTTAATATTTAATGCTGTCATAAGTAGCCTGTTTTTACCTGAGAATTGGGATATAAAAAATTGCATATAACTTTAAGAAAATAATTATAAAGATGGCAAAAATATTAAATTTTTTTAGTTTGAAAATTTATAAGTCTATAGATTGGAACAAGCAAATATTTATAAGCTATATTAATGCAATGAGCCCCATAATTGGAAATCATTATGCATCCTAGTTTAATTTACTTTTTCTATAACTTACTTTTTCTATAACTTACTTTTTCCATAAATAATCAACTGGTTCAAAACCAAGAATCTTATTGTCTAAAAGTCTAGTTAAGCGACTTTTTTTATTGCCAAAACCATTGATTCTAAATTCTGCCATAACGGCGCGAGTTGGTTTGTCTTCTAAATTTAAATCATTATAGTAACTACGTCCATAAATTGAAAATCCGTAACAACAATCTTCATAGTCTATACCAACAGTAGAATCAATAAACTTATGATCTCGACTGTCAAATTGACCTTGACCTAAGAAGCGCCATTTATCATTAATAGGAATAATGGCCGAAGCAGTCAGGGCTGACAAGGCAGATTGATTTGTTATACGGTCTTGTTTACGTTCAATTACCCCAAGATTAATTAAACTGTTCGGGGTAGGGTTATATCGAACTTGACTAGAAATATAATTCAGTTCGTTTTTGGAGTTTAAAGCACCATTTAAATCAAACCATACATTGCGATATGGTTGTATGCTTGAACGCCATGCAACACCCGTAGTATTAGTATCTAAAGTACCTTCATCTGTCTCAAGTCCAACCTTAGGTTTAGTTATAAAGTATTGATCTCCAATACCCCCGTCAAATCGAGTAATACCCATAGAATCAATATAGCGATAATTGAGGCCCACTGCCACACTATTATTGTCTGCAATTCTATCATGACCTAAGAACCAGCTATCAGCGAATAATTGATCATAATCAAAGGATGCAAGCCGGGTATCAAAGTTGGGAATTGAGCTTTGCTTTTCGTATGGAGAATAGTTATATTTAATACGAGGCGACAATAACTGATAGCCACCCATACTATTATCAAACCAACCAAAAGGTGAGCCGGAATTATAAAAGTTTAAGCCTGAATCAACACTAAAACTTGGAACAAAAGCTGACTGCACATTATCATTTTTAGCGATATTATTTTCGATACGACTTACTTCGTCAAATGCAGTATATAAATGTTTCAGGCTGACTTTGGGTTTCACATAACCCCAAGTTTTTTCAATGGGGTAGGTGGCATTAATTTCATTGTAAAGCCGAACACCACTTTTTTCATTTTCAGAACCATCATTAATAGACTTTTTAAAATAGGCAGAATCATGAGTCCCGCTAATATCAAATTTATCTAAAATATTGTTGAATTTTGGCAAACGATAGTCGATTGTTAACTGAGGTAGGCGTGAATAAGGTTTGTCTTTATCTGTAATTTTATTGCCATTGGCGTCTGTAGCTGCTAATGACTGGAACGTTTCTACCTTAAATTGAGCATCGACAAAATCATTATAATAATTGATTCGACCACGTCTAGGTAAGTTCAAACGGTTTTCAACCAATCCAAAGTCATCGAAGTCATTGATATAATCAGGATCTGAGACATGACTATAGACAGCATCAGCCGTTAATCTTGGAATGTTTTCAGAAGCCCACTGATGACGATAAAAAACTCCGGCGCGATCTTTATCGTCGTATTTTTTATCTCTTGGCATATAAGCGGTCGTCAATTCACCATTACCATAATGATCAGTTAAATAACGCAGCTCACCGGTGACCATTGGATTACGATTGGTATATAGATCTGTGGTAATGGTAGCATCGTAATTAGGCGCTAAATTTAGATAATAAGGCACGCTTAGCTTCAAACCACTGTCGCTATCAATGCGAGCGCTTGGCGTTAATAAGCCACTACTACGACGGTCATCTACAGGAAAATTAAAATAAGGCAGATATAATACCGGAACTTTTCCCAATCTAAAAGTTGCGTCATAAGCCTCACCGCGGCCACTTTCTGTATCAATGTCTATTTGTTGAGCTTCAATTTGCCATTTTCGATCAGTAGGGGGACAAGTTGAGAACATGACCTTTTCAAGCTCATAATGAGAGTCATCTGGTTTGTTCATTCTATGGGCGTAGCCATGAGCTTGCATCGGTACACTGGCAAAAGCCACATCATAAGCTGTGGCTTTATCACTTTTAGTGCTATAAGCAAGTTCATCTGCTACTGCAATCATACCTTGATTGCTGCTGTTAGCATTGCTGTTAACATTGCTGTTAGTATTGGTGTTACTGTTACTGTTACTGTTAGCGTTACTGTTAATGTTACTTGATGTTTTATTAGACTGTTTCGAGGCACTTGAGCCTGAGTCGGCTAATAGAACGCCACCTTTGGCACCAGCCAGCCCAGTGCTGAGATCTAATGCAATTTGATCGGCTGTAACCAGCTTACCATCTTGCATCATCTCCACATTACCTGCCAGCTCGACATAAGTATCATTGTCATAATAGCCATAATCGGCCACTGCATGCAGGGGTAAACCATTCGCAATAGACAACCCATCTTGTTGTTGGGCGCGTTGTATAGCTTGCTTATAATTAACATCGGCACCTGAAGTATTTGGGCTTACCCATACGCCTTCACAGCGATGAGCTGCCGCATTGTCTGACTTATAATTAAAGAGTGTAGGGGCTGCAACAGGAGCAAAAGTTTCAGCTTCAATAATATTGGTATTATCTACTAAATTGCCATTAGGACTGATACTGTTACCAAGATCTTCAGGTTGTAATTGATAAAATTGTGCTAAACGTTGTAAACTTTTTTGGACACTGTCATCTTCAAAGGAGGTCGCTAGAGTCTTGGAATCATCAATTCGTTGACTAATTTTAGAGCTTTGATGATCATTAGAAGAAGTAGATGCTTTAGATGATCTGCTAAAACCTTTACTAGGATTTGGATTGGTTGGCGCTCTTAGCTCAGTATTATTAGAACCAACACTATCTTCTTCTATAGTTGAAGATTGAGATACAGAAGTTAATAAAGGCTTGCTGACACTATTATTAATTAAACCATCGTTTATTAAAGCGTCCTTAGTATCTAAATCCTTAGTATCTAAATCTAAATATTCATCTTCAGGGTAACTTACTGAATTCTGAATCAAAGTCGAATTGGCAATAGCAATTGAAGGCTGATTTGTATCCGGCTCAAAACCTACCGCTTGTAGCGCATCTTGTTGAATACCATTTAACGCTTCATCAGTAGTAGTTTTACTGCTATTACCATTAGCACTACTATTGCTATTGCTTGCAGATTCTGTTGTCACATATTTTGTAGATGTGGCAGTTGATATTTTACTATTAGAATTATTTGTATCTAAGGTAGTAATATAATCTGTATTTTGTTTTTGGAGATCAGAGTTTAAAACATTCTTAGATTGCGTCGAATGTATAGATGACACTGTATTATCTTGAGGGCTAACAATAGCGCCATAAGCACTAGGTACACTAATAAGCAGCGGCAAGCTGATGACTAAACGACTTGTGTAATGCGGACGGCGTGATAAGTCACGGCAGGCACGCAATATGCTACGGTAGAGTTGCGAGTACAGCAAAGAATTACCTTATTGATTAAAAATTGATTAAAAAGTGTTTTGGTCTTACTCTTTAAACCGTGTTTATAAAAAACAGCGGTCATCATGAGTAATAGCTACTGAGATTAAAGACTAACTAAAATAATAAAATAAAAACAATATTGCATTACAAGATATTGTAACAAGCCTCATTGTCATTTATTAGATATATATTAACTACTTTATAAGCAAGTTATTTCGCTATTACGTTAATAGCCCACTCTAATAGAGCCAAATGAGTATTAGCTATTATATAGGCTTGTGGCGCTATAGTAATGATATAAATATGCTTTATCTTATCATAGTCAAAAAAAGACAATTCAGCTACACTATAGGTTTTAAATTAGAGTTTGCATTAAAGATGGTATCTATGAAAAAGATAGCATCTATAAATATAATTATATGGCTATTTTACCTTTATAACTTATAACCTAACTGTTCAAAGTTTGTATGTTTATATCTTTGTATAAACTAAGCTATTTAAAAACTGATACTGATGTTTATTAATACCTAGTTACTTATAACCAGCTTTGAATTAGTCTAAGAGCATAAACTAAATAATATCTAGTTCCGTATACATTCCATAACACATTTATTCATTGCCATTGAGACCGTACCTATGACAGTAAGTTCTGTAGAAACTTAT
>NZ_JAGLBC010000152.1 GCF_018260395.1 Psychrobacter sp. | reverse complement strand
GCGCTTTAGAGAATGAGCTAGATCACTCGCAAAATAGCTCAAATAACCAACATGATAATAATAAGCATAAGTCTAAGCCTCCAATATCAACCGAGAATTTAGCAAAGACACAGTTTCAAATTGAAGGCATGTCTTGTCAGGCATGTGCCACACGTATCGAAAAAGTCTTAAATAAAAAACCAGCCATTCATTCGGCAAGTGTTAGTTTTGCTGGAGAAACTCTAAATGTGTCTTATAATGCCACTCAAGCCAGCGATGAGCAAATTAAAGAATGGATAACTAAGACAGGGTTTAATGCTGTGCCAATGGCAGACAACCAAATCCCTCAACTGACAAACAAAGCTATGGATTGGCGACTGGTGCTAACTTGGATTTGTATGATGCCTTTCTTAATTGGCATGTTGGGCATGCTTGTAGGGCAAGAAATGCATTGGATGCCCGTGTTATGGGTACAGTTTTTATTGGCGAGTTTGGTACAGTTTGCTTTGGCAGGTTTCTTTTATCGTAGCGCATGGGCTTCTATCAAAGGTGGTCTGGCGAATATGGATGTGCTGGTAGTTATAGGTACTTTGACGATTTGGGCTTATTCAACATACATTTGGCTTCAAAGTTTGGGTGTAAATCTATACGACCGAAGTAGCTTTGCTTTAAGTTGGTCAGACATTACCCAACATAGTGCGGCGCATGTTCCCGTATATTTCGAAGCTGGGGTAATGATTATTGCATTTGTCAAATTGGGAAAATACTTAGAGCACCGTACTAAGAAGCATAGTTTAAACAGTATAAATATGCTTTTGGAGCTGACTCCTAATACAGTTGAAAAAATGGTCGGTGATGACAAAGAGGTAAACTATGAAAGTATTGAATTAAGTGCAGTTCAAAAGGGCGATATTTTACGTGCTAAGCAAGGCTCTCGTATCGCCACAGATGGTATTGTTTTATCAGGCGAGGGTTGGTGTGATGAAAGCCACCTTACAGGAGAGTCTGTTCCGGTTACCAAAAATAAAGGTGATAAAGTTTTAGCTGGTGCTATGGTAGACAACGGGAGTCTAAATTATCAAGTGACCGCTAAAGGTAGCGAAACTCAGTTAAGCGATATGGTAAAAGCATTGAGTGAAGCCCAAGGCAGTAAGGCTGATTTAGCTCGTTTGGCGGATAAAGTGGCTGCGGTATTTGTACCTGTGGTCATACTGATAGCTTTAGTTACGTTTGGTCTAACATGGTACTTCACAGGAGCTATGGACAAAGCTATCTTACATGCTGTATCAGTATTGGTTATAGCTTGCCCCTGTGCGTTAGGTCTGGCAACACCTGCTGCAATTATGGCGGGAATGGGTGTGGCCGCTCGTCATGGCGTATGGTTTAAAGACGCGCAAAGCCTAGAGATGGCTGGAAAAATTGATACCGTAGTTTTTGACAAAACCGGAACTTTGACCAAAGGTAAGCCTCATATAGTTGACTCAATGATGGTGAATAAAAGCATCCATAGTGCGGATGTACTGCAGTTGGCTGCAAGTGTTGAAGCTCATGCCAGCCATCCTTTAGCAAGTGCGGTGGTTCACGCTGCACAAGATAAAAATATTTCACTACTACCTGCAAGCCAAGTGGACGTTGTGGCTGGTATGGGAGTTAAAGCTTATGTTGAAGGGTTTGGAGAGGTAAAAGTTGGAACGGCAGAGTTTGTGGGATTAGATTTACCAAAAACACTCCCTAAGGTTTGGCAGATTGCCAGTACTATAGCGGTTAGTGTAGAGGGTATGCCCATGGGTATGTTTGCTTTAGCCGATGAATTAAAAGATGAAAGCCCCAAAGCTGTTCAAGCCTTAAAAAAAGATGGCTTAGAAGTGGTACTGTTAAGTGGTGATAAACCAACGGTGGTACAACAAGTTGCTGATGACCTAGCCATAGAAGTTGCACATGGTCCTTTAAAGCCACGAGATAAAGCGCAGTGGATTGAGGCGCATCAATCAATTGGACATAAAGTAGCGATGGTAGGAGATGGGGTTAATGATGCCCCAGCAATGGCCACCGCTTTTGCTAGCTTTGCGATGCTAGATGGTACAGAAGTTGCCAAACATAGTGCCTCAGCAAGATTAATGGGTGATTCAATTATGCAAGTGCATTCAGGGGTAGATATTGCCAAGGCAACAGTGCGCAATATTAAACAAAACCTATTCTTTGCTTTTATTTATAATTGTTTAGGCATTTCTTTAGCTGCCTTTGGTCTACTCAACCCGATGATTGCAGCGGCGGCTATGGCTTTAAGTTCGATTTCTGTGCTTATGAACGCACTACGCTTGACCCGCCATAAGGTATAGTGTTACTTGTAGAAAGTGTGTTAATTAAATTTTAAAATTTATCTATTTATATTAATTTACCCTTGTTAGCACCTATGCATACTCTTCAATAATTGATAGATGCTTATAAAAACCAGCGCAAATAGGTGATAAATGCAAGCTAATGGTTTTGATATATCCATGAATTCAGGATTTTGTGCTATTATTATCCAACTTATTTTGTCGCACAAATGAGGGTTTAAATACCCTAATTATTCTGAGTTTAGAAATATTTAGCAGTCGTAGCACTAGGTTTCGATTTTAATTACTAAGCGTGAATGTTAATTTAATATTTAAGTTGATAACAACATTTAAGTTGATAACAAACGCTGGTAATCTGCTCAAAACTTATACTTATTTTTATAATTTAATTAAAAGGCATGTCACTCTATGTACGCAGAAACTTTTACTAATTCAACTGAAATTCAAGATATTCGTGCCCGTGAGATTTTAGACTCACGTGGCAACCCAACTATCGAAGCGGATGTTATCTTAGCCGATGGTTCTATGGGTCGCGCTGCTGCGCCAAGTGGAGCTTCAACTGGCTCACGTGAAGCTTTAGAATTACGTGATGGTGATAAGTCTCGTTACTTAGGTAAAGGGGTTAAAAAAGCGGTTTCGAATGTAAATAGTCAAATTAGAAGTGCTCTGCTTGAAAGTGATGCTACGGATCAACAAGCGATTGATGACAGATTAATTGAGCTTGATGGTACTGAAAATAAAGATAATCTAGGCGCCAATGCTATGTTAGCAGTGTCATTGGCTACTGCTAAAGCGGCAGCAATTTCACAAAATATACCATTACACCAGTATATTGCTAACTTACGTGGTCAGACATCACTGACTATGCCAGTACCTATGATGAATATCTTAAATGGTGGTGAGCATGCAGACAACACAGTAGATATTCAAGAGTTTATGATTGAGCCGACAGGTTTCAGCAGTTTTTCAGAAGCACTTCGTGCCGGTGTTGAAATATTTCACAGTCTAAAATCTGTATTAAAAGCACAAGGCTTAAACACAGCGGTTGGTGACGAAGGTGGTTTTGCACCAAACTTACGTAGCAATGAAGAAGCGATTACTGTTATCCTTGAAGCTATTGAAAAGACAGGGTATAAAGCTGGTCAAGACATTCATTTAGCTCTTGACTGTGCAGCTAGTGAGTTTTATAAAAATGGCCAATACATCTTAGCCGGTGAAGGTAATAAAACTTTTGATAGTCAAGGTTTCTCAGATTACTTAGTCAGATTAACTGAGCAGTATCCCATTATTTCTATCGAAGACGGTCTTGATGAATCAGATTGGGATGGCTGGGCTTACTTAACTAGCAAGTTAGGCAATAAAGTACAGTTAGTAGGTGATGATTTATTCGTAACTAACCCTACAATTTTACAAGAAGGTATTGATAAGAAAATCGCCAATGCTATCTTAATTAAGTTCAATCAAATCGGTACTTTATCTGAAACTTTAGATGCCATCTACTTAGCTAAGAAAAATGGTTATGCTACAGTTATCTCACATCGTTCTGGTGAAACAGAGGACAGCACCATTGCTGACTTAGCAGTGGGTACAGCAGCAGGTCAAATTAAGACTGGATCATTATGCCGTTCTGACCGTGTAGCTAAATACAACCAATTACTACGTATCGAGCAACAAGTACGTGCAAGCTACCGTGGTCGTGAAGAATTTATTGGGTTACGTGGTTAACTAGTTAACTAGGCTGCTGGTTTTAATCTAATTAAAACTGTTATTTGTCTATTTAGATTGGGTGGTTGTCCTTAGGATACCACTCAATCTTGTTATTATAAGCTCTAAAATACAAGCTCTAAATTAATCTGAAAGGATTAACATCAGATTTTAGGGTATTTTACTATATTCGCTGTTATACTTTTATGGCTAACAAAGTTCAATTATTATTGAATTCTCCTCTTTATATTTGTACTCTCATTAAATTTATTCTAAGTCGTCCTATGAAATATTTTAGCCAATTTATGTTGTTTTTGATCGCTTTATCGGTATTGTTGGGGTTACAGTATCAATATTGGTTGGGAAAAAGTGGACGTGACGGACTAGAGAAGTTACATGCAGAAACTGAAATTCAGCAGCAACTTAATGACCAGATGGTTGATAATAATAAAGTTCTACGAGCTGATGTCAATGACTTAAAAAACGGCTTGGAAGCAGTTGAAGAGCATGCTCGTTTGGATTTAGGATTAGTCAAACCAGGTGAGACGTTTGTGCAGTTATCAACTGCACCAGTGACACATTCTAGTCAGTCTTTGCCTCCCGTTAATCCTGAAGATGCTGTAGAGAGCATACCTTAGATAGCTACTTATAGTTAAATTTAAGTTAAATTTCGATTAAAAGCTCTTAGTCGCCAGTTAAAGGTGGTTAGCTGATAGTTATAAGCTATTGGTTCAAAAAGTCATAAATACATAAATGAACGCCTAATGGCTGGCACTTCATCAAGATCAAAAGTGATTGGTTATGATCTCAAACAATTCTATCTCAGCTCCAAATTCTGTGATTAAGTATGGTACTACCAAAGTATTTAGCATAATTGTTGCTGCCGGAAAGGGCAGTCGATTTGGCACAGATATCCCTAAGCAATACACCCCAATACACAATAAAACTATATTGCAGCAAAGCGTTTTAGCGCTAGCTCGTAGTACTTATATCAAACAGGTATTGCTGGTAATTGCTGCCGATGATACTGTGGCGAAAACACTAGACTTTGCTATTCCTGTTTCATTTACTTTTGGAGGTGCTGAGCGCTGGCAATCTGTACAAGCTGGGGTAGAGGCAGTATTTGCTGCAGGTGCGAAAGATGAGGATTTAATCTTAATTCACGATGCCGCTCGTCCATGCGTAGAATCAAAGCACATTGATTTGGTTATAAAAGCTGCGATGCAACATCCTTTTGGGGCAATATTGGGAGTACCAGTTGCTGACACCCTTAAGAAAGTATCTATTGAGGGTGAAATTCAAGCTACTATCGATCGTAGCAGCTTATGGCAGGCTCAAACTCCGCAAGTGTTTAGAACCGCTAAACTTCGTCAAGTACTAAACTATGTGGCTGAGAAAGGGTTGCTGATCACTGATGAGGCAAGCGCATTTGAAGCTGTGGGCAATTCCATTAAAATTGTACCGGGTA
>NZ_JAGLBC010000151.1 GCF_018260395.1 Psychrobacter sp. | reverse complement strand
CGATTTGCTCCTTTTTCGCACTTCTTTTTAAAAAAGTGTGCGTTTGCCCTGTATGATAAACGAGGAATGATAATTTTATTTACCTTTTTTAATGGCTATAGCTTATTACCTGTATGCTATTATCTAGGCTTATATGCCTTAGTAGTTCAATTTAAATCGTGAATTTGCAATGATAATTATCGATAAAGTTATATTTAATTCATTTGATTGCCTAAAAGTTGGTCCTTTATGCTCGAGACACTTTATCTTATCTTCCAAATACTTGGCGGCATAGTTGTCTTTGCTAGTATATGGGGATTATTACCATTAGATAACTGGTGGGTAAGAGTTGTTGACTTCCCAAGGATACAAATTCTAGTAATGGGGCTATTCAGTTTATTAGGCATATTAGTAGTCTTAGTCATGCGTTCAGAGTGGCAAGCATGGGATATTATACTGGTAATGCTGTTAATGCTAGCGATAGGCTATCAATTGCGGATGGTAGCGCCGTATACCAGATTATGGAAGCAAGAAGTACGTGAAGCAAAGCCGATACCCAATGCAGTACAAGTAAAACTAATGGTCTCCAATGTGCTTACCCCCAATAACAATACCCGAGCATTAATAAATTTAGTGCAGCAAAAGAATCCTGACATTGTTATCACATTGGAATCGGATCAAAAATGGGAAGATGCATTAAGCGTAATAGATGCGGATTATCCATATCGTGTCAAAGTGCCTTTAGATAATCTATATGGCATGCATTTGTATTCAAAGCTTGAACTGATCAATCCTGAGGTGAAGTACCTATTAATCGATGACATCCCTTCGATTCATACCCAGTTGCGATTGAGTAATGGCGAGGTTATATGGCTGTATTGCCTACACCCTATGCCACCTAGTCCCACAGAGGCAGATAAATCCACTACCCGAGATGCAGAGCTGTTAATGGTAGGACGCCATATCAATGAGAATAATCAGACTGCGATTTTAGCAGGGGACTTAAATGATGTGGCTTGGTCAAAGACGACACTAATGTTTCAACGTATTTCAGGGCTATTAGACCCGCGTATTGGTCGTTTTTTTATCAATACTTTTCATGTGGATTATCCGTTTTTACGCTGGGCATTGGATCATATTTTTCATAGTCCTTGTTTTACCTTAGTAGATATTGAACGCTTACCTTCAATAGGCTCAGACCATTTTCCGGTAATGACTACCTTACAATATGAAAAGTGTGCCACCAGTGAACAAGAGCGTAACGCCACACAAGCTACTTCTAAAGATAAGCAGGAGACACAAATTAAAATTGAAGAGGGTAAAAAGGAAGGGGAGCGATTGTCTAAAGAACATACTGTGGAGCAGAACGTCTCGCAACAAGAGGCAATATAATTAATTATGTACGTAATCAATAGTTTAGTAGACTAATATGAATTTTTTTGTAATCATTTGATTGTTGTTGTATAGCCAATGCAAAAAGTGTAAGCATATGCTTACATGAAAATGGGCTATTGCCTGCTAGTCAGTGACAAGGCAACCGCATACAATAGACTCATCAACACAAGGATAACAAGGATAGCAGTGTTGATAGATTTACGTAAATGCGCTGTTAGGATGTTCAGCACTGATGATTTTACCTATTGCCCTGTAGATTAGATCATTTTTAGTTTACGTAAAACAAGGCTAAGGATTAGCCGAAAGGAAAATAATAATTATAAAAGTTAAATCGCGCCCCAAAACCCAAGTCTCTGCCCTAGACTTGGGTTTTTCTTTATTTAAAATTTAAGGTTAACGTGTTATACCTTTATTTTTATAAAGTTAAACAGCTTTTTTGTTTTTAACTTTATTTCCTTTGGAAAGGTGTCTTGAACTTTCTTTTTTTAACAAATCTATTTTCATAGTTCTGTTGGCTTTGTTCATATAATGAGCGGTACACCTCTAATGTTTCATCTATCATTTGCGGCATGGTAAATAAATCGGTAATGGCTGGACGCATGGCATTTTGTAATTGATTGCGAATGACTTTGCACAATGCATAAGCGGAATCTTCTTTAACCAAACCCTGTGGGTACAAGGGCAATAATATTTCTTTGAATGCTGCTTTATTCCAGCCGACCACTGGCGTTCCTAAGTGAATGGCTTGCAAGAGATTTATACCAATCGACTCTGGCTGATTGGCTAAGCCTAGTACTAAATTTGAAGCCGCTAGCCATTCTCGCATATCATTGTGTTGACCGCCAATAAAGGTAAATTTATCTTCCAATTCAAGCGCAAAAATACGCTGCATAAACTCTTGATGGACCACATCCTGGCGTGAGTCTTCGTCCATAATGATGATATGTAGTTGGGGGAAATCCTTACTAAGGTTACCGATGATATCAATTAACCATTCTTGACCATATTCTTGCCCCATAACCGTTGGGAACAGCAACCATTTTTTATGTTCTAACTCTGGATATTCAGCGAAGGTTCTGCGAAGCCAATATACGGACGGGTTATATCTATAAGGGAATTTACGGGTATCAATGCCCCGATATATACGAGTGATTGACCGTGGGGGATGCTTAACATCATGCAGTTTTTTTGATAAATACTCACTGACACTGTCTGATACCGTAATAAGGCAATCAACGTTAAGTAGTGCTCGAGCGTAATTGTTGATAGGATAGAAGCCATACATGGTCGCCACAAGCATAGGTTTTCGCTTAACTTTGGCACCTTTTATAGCCCAATTCAAAACCCAAGCTGGTGTGCGCGAATGAATATGAATAATGTCAGGCTGATGTTCTTCAATAAGGCGACGCAATGGCCAAATCTGGCGTAGAGAAAGCCAAGATTTCTTTTGCAAAGATACCTGATGATAGATATTGCCGTCACGTTTAAGACGTTTGACCAAATCGTGATCAGTATCCGCTGAAGATATAGTGATTGAGGTATGACCGCTTTTTACCAAAGCACGCCCAAGATGAAAAATTCCTCGCTCGGATTCGTCGTGCTTTAAAGAGGAGAGCAGGCGCATGACTTTCATATTAGCAACAGGGCAGGTTAGATAAATACAAAGATTAATAAGTAAATATGGTTAAAAAGGGATATTAATAATTAAGCCAGCCCATTGTCAGGTAAAATGTTAGAAAAAACAAGTTACCTTATAATTTGCTGAAGCCAATAAATTAACGAGATTTTCTAAGATGCTCCGCGTTGGGAAGCACTTGTTTTTCACTTAAGTACTTCCAATAGCGCTGCGGTAGATATTGCTTATGTAAGCGTGGATTCTTACGTTCTTTGATATTAACATTGGCAAAATAGCCTTGCCAGAACTTTTGATATTGTTTTTCTTGATCACTATGGATCACACTTGGGTTATATAATACCTCATCTACCACATCAACAATAGTTTGTAGTGGTGCAGCTTTTCCGTTTACTGATTTAGATCGATCATAAAATATGCCATAGCCACGTTTAATATCATAAATGGCCCATTGCTGATCCTGATATCGTTGCCTAAAATGCTCACCGATTAATGGCAACACATTAAAGTCCGGCTCCACTCTGGCAAAATAAATGTCTTCCGTAGTGTGCTCGAAACGTACAAAAGCTTCCATACGGTGCTTTTCTCTTCCCACTGACTTTACCGTTTGCGCCAATTCCAAAACATAAAAGTTACCAAGATCTTGTAATACATCACGGTTCGGATAGTCTAAGGCATATTTTATGACTTGAAATAGAGTACTGCCAATGTCATCTTTTTCAGACAAAAAGCCCCAAAGAATTTGACGCATACCGGAACGGCCAAGCAGGTTATTAAGTTTGCTTAATACTCGTTGGGCTTTACTATCATCAAGAGCCACATATGAAGCAATATCAATTAAAGACGGCTGATAAGTTAATGTATCGAATAGCTGCAAATAAGGTTGGTTTTGAAGTTTATTTTCATAAATATAAAATACCGCACTCAGCCAGCCCTCAAAGCTAGACTCATAGACAATAAGGGTGGGCTGATTGACTGCTGGCTGAATAGAGTGAGACATATACTTGGCGCTCAAATATTTTATACTAAAAAGTTCACATTTGACTGGACTTAGAACAATGCAAGTTGCCCACTACGTTGGTCTTTAAACTTGGTTTGAGTCTGAGCTAATACATATTGTCTAAAGTTATCGCGGGTTAAGTGTGATAAGTGCTCGTTTTTACCAGTTGTAGCGATGAAGTATTTTGCCCGATTAACCGACGCACCCATTTTTTTTAAATGCTCTAATGTCATTTGATTAAAGCGTCTGGCTTTAATAATTTTTTTAGCGGTTTTTACGCCAATACCAGGAACACGCACAATAGATTCATAAGGCGCAGTTTGAATATTGATTGGGAAATGTTCACGATGACGAATGGCCCATGCCAACTTTGGATCACACTCTAAGTCTAAAAAGGGATCCTCAGGTTCCAGAATCTCATGAGCGCCAAAGCCATAAAAGCGCATTAACCAATCCGCTTGATACAGTCTGTTTTCACGTACCATAGGTACAGGGGTACCGATAGCGGGCAGGCGACTGTCCGACAGCATAGGCACATAACCTGAATAATAAACCCGCTTCAAATCATACTCTTTATAAAAATGACTTGATAGCTGAATAACTTGTAAATCAGTTTCGTTACTGGCACCCACAATCATTTGGCTGGTTTGGCCGGCTGGGGTGAATTTAGGTGCTGACTTATGCTTTTTACGGCTTTCTCTGATAGTAATAATTTCTTCTTTAACCGTTTGCATGGGCGCTTTGAGCTGATCGTGACTTTTTTCAGGTGCTAAAAGCGCCAGCCCAGATTTGGTTGGGATTTCTATATTGGCGCTCAAGCGGTCTGCATACAAGCCTGCTTGATACAGCAGCTCTTTGCTAGCGCCTGGTATGGTTTTAAGGTGAATATAGCCGTTAAAGCCTTCACGCGTACGAAGCAGCTTGGCAACTTCTACTAGGCGCTCCATAGTGTAATCACCGTCTTTAAAGATGCCTGAGCTTAAAAATAGGCCTTCAATATAATTGCGGCGATAGAACTGCATGGTTAATTCAACCACTTCTTCTACAGTAAAAGCGGCTCGTGGTGTATCGTTGCTACGTCTAGAAGTACAGTAGGCACAGTCATAGATACAATGATTGGTAAGAAGGATTTTGAGTAAGCTTACACAGCGACCATCTTCGGTATAACTGTGGCAAATACCGGTTTTTGAGGCGTCACCTAAGCTGCCTCCTTGGTTCTTTCGATTACTACCAGATGAAGAGCAGGAGACATCATATTTAGCAGCATCGGCTAAAATATTTAACTTGCCTTGTAGCCTTTCATAATTAATCGAACCCATATATGTATCCCGTTAACTATAGAGAATTATAATAACAAATATGAGGTCAAAGACATATATGAGAAGCGTTAATATAAATTGTATACGACAATTAATGTCGTTTAATAGTTAATTAAAATTAATTATTATTTCATTATAAATATATTACGTTTTTACTTAGATTTTTACTTAAATAATGAAATTCAATTTTTTAAGCCAA
>NZ_JAGLBC010000150.1 GCF_018260395.1 Psychrobacter sp. | reverse complement strand
ACAATTTAAGCCTATACCAAATCAACACCTGCGAGATTGTCCAAGACAGCCGTAACCGTTGGTATGCGTTTATCACCGTCAAAGACTACCCCAAAACACAATGCGGTACAGGTAGTGTTGGCATAGATTTGGGATTAAAAGATAGTGCCACCGTCTCAAATGGTGATAAACTACAAATCAAACAAACGCTAAAATACGCCAAAGAGTTAGCCATTGCTCAAAGAGCCAAAAACAAACCGCGTGCCAAGGCAATCCATGCCAAAATTAAAAACACACGCCAAGACCTGATACACAAATTCACCACCCAATTAGTCAAAGACAATGCCCTAATCGTGGTGGGTGATGTTAAAACCAATCAATTTAACAATAAAAAAGGCAAACTAGCCAAATCGGTTTACGATGCCGGTTGGTTTGAGCTTAAACGACAACTGATCTATAAATGCGAGAACGCAGGTTGCCGTTTTGAGATAGTGGGTGAGAAGTACACTACCCAGACTTGCTCACACTGTCGCCAAATAAGCGAGAGTAGTCCGAAAGGTAGAGCATCGCTTGGAATAAGAGAATGGACTTGTGCTAAGTGTGGCACACGGCATGATAGAGATATCAATGCCAGTAAAAACATTCTTGCGGTCGGGCTTGGCCGTCTTGCAGAAGGAATCCCCTAACTTTAGGGAGGGGTGGAAGTCAATACAATAAACATTTGATGTGTACGCTAAAATTGATGATTGGTTTGATGTTGCGATTAAGCTAAGTTAATAGTAGGTTTATCAATTAGTCATAACGATAATAGTCACAACGTTAAATTATCCACTTAAGCCGTGAATCGAGTGATGAATTTATAGTTTTATCTAGGGTTTCTCTAGGCGAAAGCTACGAGCTATGCTAGACTTAAACTCATAAATTACCAAGCTGATTGAATGCTGAATAAATATAGCGTAATGCTAAAGTAGCCTATAATGGCGTTCAAAGGTTAGCGTTAGTTCTTTTGATTAGAATAATTTCTAACTTAAAAACCATGCTTGTGTCTATGGCGTAAGCTCTAATTTATAGATATTAAATCGGCTAGTTTCAATATAAAAATTCGTGGTTTGATATTGTGGTTAAAGATTTGCAGCAAAACGGTGTATGCCGTTTAATTGTGTGCTCAGCCAAAATGCACAGGCTATATATGCTTAATATATTTTATTACAATGTTATTACTTTTATTAGTAATAGGTCAGTACTCAGCTAACAATAATTTATATATTTCAATTTTTTTAAATTCTTAAAGTAAAGATTACTAATACACTTTAACTAACGATTTGGTAATGGCCAGTCTACTTTAATAATAAGTATCGCCTCCAAACAAGGATTACTTGTGTCTGATAGTTCTATTATCCCTAATAAAATCCAAAGCCAGTCTTCTGATAAATTAGCCCACGTAGCAGATATTGATAACATTTGGTTACTACCAGATGGGGTGAGCGATTTACTTTCTGAAGAAGCACAAAAGCAAGAATGGTTACGCAATAAGCTAACTCGATTGCTAATTAGTCGTGGATACGACTTAATTTGTCCTCCAATGATTGAATTTACTGAGTCATTATTGGGTAATGCTTCAGAAGACTTAAAGCGTCAAACTTTTAAGATTATCGATCAGCTTTCAGGTCGTCTAATGGGTGTACGTGCTGATATTACGCCGCAAATCCTACGTATTGATACCCATTTAAATAAATTGGGCAAAGCCAATCAAATAGCTCGTTATTGCTACGCTGGTCATGTTATTCGCACGCTACCAAATGGCCTATTCGGCTCGCGTACCCCATTACAACTTGGTGCAGAGATATTTGGTAGTGATAGCCTTGATGCAGATATTGAATTGATAGATGTGTTGTATTGTTTAATTGACAATCTGAATTTAAAAAAACATCTGCATATAGATATTGGTCATGTGGCAATTTTTGCACGTTTAAAAGAATTAGCGGTATTATCACCAAGCGATGCTTCGGTATTGATGAATTTGTATGCCAATAAAGCATTGCCAGAGCTAAAGCAGGTTTGTAAAGATTTGCCTATGGGCAATGATTTTTACCAGTTGGCAGTTTATGGTCATGATATGGCTTCGTTAAAACAGGCTTTGTCAGATACAGCTACCAGTGATGAAGCTATAATCAAAGCTGTAAATGAAGTACAGACAATGGTTGCACATATCAAAGACACCTATCAAAGTAATGTCAGTGTTGACATTACCGAGCTTGGTTATCACTATCATACTGGTATCGTCTTTAATGCCTATTTTGAAAATGAATCACAGGCAGTCGTACGTGGAGGACGATTTAATGGTGAAAGTTATGATGATTCAAGTAGTGCATCGCCTGCCATTGCAACAGAGCTGCCATCGCGTAGTGCAATAGGATTTAGTTTAGAAGTGACGCGACTGCAACGCTATATCAATTTAGATGAGTTTAAACTGGTTTTGGTGAATTATGCTGACATTCAAAGCGTGCAAAACGTTAATAATGCTAAACTTAAAAATGATTTGACCAATAAGATTTCAGAATTACGTGATTTAGGTCATCGTGTTATTCGTCCTTTAAGTGAAAGTGATGTGCCAAATAATGTGACACATAAGTTGATTTTAGAAGATGGTGAATGGGTGTTAAGTGCTTTATAAAATTAATAAGATTAAGATTAAGATGATAAGCTAATTTTCGGGCTCAAAATAACTGCGCTACAATGACGCAATTTAATATTTACAGTTCAACATAAGCGGTTAAGGATTTGTTATGGGAAAGAATGTCGTAGTACTTGGTAGCCAATGGGGCGATGAAGGCAAAGGTAAAATTGTTGATTTGCTAACTGAAAAAGCTTCTGCGGTAGCACGCTTCCAAGGGGGTCATAATGCTGGCCATACTTTAGTGGTAGACGGTAAAAAGACGATACTTCATCTTATTCCTTCTGGCATTTTACGTGAAGGGGTTACCTGCTTCATTGGTAATGGGGTGGTGTTGTCACCTGAAGCGCTTTTAATTGAGATGAAAGAGCTTGAGAGCAATAATGTTCCCGTTCGTGAGCGATTAAGAATCTCGCCAAATTGTCCGCTAATTCTTCCTTATCATATTGCTTTAGACCAAGCACGTGAAGCCATGCGTGGCTCTGGTAAAATCGGAACTACAGGCCGTGGTATTGGTCCCGCTTATGAAGATAAAGTGGCACGCCGTGCTATTAAGCTTGCTGATCTTTTTCGTAATGACCTTGACGAAAAGCTTCGTAACCTTATTGACTTCCATAACTTCCAATTAACTCAATACTACAAAGTTGATGCGATTGACTTTGATGAGACCTTTGCTTTATGCAAACAGTGGAAAGATGAGTTAAAAGATTTGGTTTGCGATGTAACTGAAGAGCTAAACCAATTTCGCCTTGCTGGTAAAAATTTAATGTTCGAAGGTGCTCAAGGAACGTTATTAGACATTGATCATGGTACATATCCTTTCGTTACTAGCTCAAGCGTCACAGCAGGTGGCGTATCGACTGGTACAGGTATTGGCCCATTGTACTTAGATTATGTATTAGGCATAACCAAAGCTTATACCACCCGTGTGGGTAGTGGTCCATTCCCTACAGAATTGTTTGATGATGTGGGTGCTCATTTGGCTAAAGTGGGTCATGAAGTTGGCGCAACTACTGGCCGTGCTCGTCGTTGTGGTTGGTTTGATGCTGAAGCACTTCGCCGTGCGGTAGTACTAAATTCGCTATCAGGCATCTGTTTAACCAAGCTTGACGTATTAGATGGCCTTGATGAAATCCGCATTGGGGTAGGTTATGAGTTACCTGAAACTGAATGTGCTGGTGCGCATGATGGCGAATTCTATGAGTCTGTTACACCTAAGTATGAAACTTTATCTGGCTGGAAAGGCTCAACAGTAGGTATTACTAACTATGATGACCTACCTGAAGAAGCTAAAGCTTATATAAAGCGCATTGAGCAGCTAATTGACTGTCCTGTAGATATCATTTCCACAGGTCCTGATCGTGATGAAACTATTGTATTACGCGATCCTTATGATGCTTAATAGATTATAATTTTTTAAAACGTTTAGCATATATTGTAAATGAAGATTAAAGATAACCCTATATCGACTAAGTTGGTATAGGGTTTTTATTATGTCTTTGCAAGATAAAATATCTTTGTTTTGAACTAATAGAAAATTATTGGCTATCTAATTGATAAATAGCTTATATTTACGTTAAAGTTGATTCGTTTCTATTATAAAAATTTCAAGAAATACATTTTAAAAAATAATCTTTAAGGAATAATAATGCATCAATTGTATTTAGAAGATTTAAAAGTAGGCGATAAATGGGTTAGTCGAGAAGAGAGTATAAATCTTGAAGAGATTAAAGAGTTTGCCAATAGCTTCGATCCGCAGCCTTATCATATTGACGAAATAAGAGCAAAAAATACCTTCTTTGGGCAGTTGGTTGCCAGCGGTTGGCAAACGGCAGGTATTACCATGCGTTTAATGGTCGAGAGCATCCCTATCGCAACAGGGCTAATAGGAGCAGCAGCGCAAATTAGTTGGCCTAAGCCTACTTATCCTGGGGACACTTTACGAGTGGAAGCCGAAGTTATAGAGATTAAATCTTCAAGGTCTAAACCTGATCGAGGTATGGTGGTAGTCGAAATAAAGACCTTTAATCAACATAATGAAGTTGTGCAATTATTTACCTGCACGATGTTAGCGTTCCGTCGTTCATCGGGCATACCACCGTTAAATAATGAACTTGTTGTTGGTCATCAGTAGTACCTATGCTAAATCTGACCTTTTTAGGCACTTCAGCTGGCGTACCAACTAAAAACCGAAATGTAACGGGGCTTGCCATTGAATGTCTAAATCCATTTGCAACACACGGCGGTCAAATTAGCCCTAAAAAAAGACCTTGGGTATTGGTTGACTGTGGTGAAGCTACCCAACATCAATTATTAAAAACAAATATTAGTAGCCAACAATTAAGGGTTATTTGTATAACTCATGTTCATGGTGACCATTGTTATGGTTTGCCCGGACTGCTGGCAAGCATGGCAATGTCGGGTAGAAAGGACACGCTCACTATTATTGCGCCAAAAACCATTAAGCAATTTTTAGAAGTAATTCAACAAACCACACAGCTATATTTACCATTTAATATTGAGTTTATTGCGATAGAGCACTTATTTATAGCAAATACGGACGTTCAAGATAAGGTCATATCTGATAGTGTTATCATTCAATTGTCAGCCTCACATCGTCTTGTTATTGAAGTTGTAAGGCTGTCTCATCGAGTTGCCTCATACGCCTTTAAATTTACTCAGACACTGCAAACCATTAAACTTGATATTGATAAACTTAAAGCAGAGGGCATTAAGCCAAGCAGTGCATGGGGTAGACTACAAGCAGGGGAAGATGTTGTATTAGAAGATGGCAGACAGCTAAAGTCTGTTGATTATACTAAACGAAACAGTCAAAGCTTAAAAGTTGTTGTGGCAGGTGATAATGATACGCCTGCACTGCTAAGCGAGGCAGTAGCAAATACGGATCTGCTGGTGCATGAATCGACTTATACGCAAGCAGTGGCAGACAAAATCATGTCTCGCCCTAATACTTT
>NZ_JAGLBC010000149.1 GCF_018260395.1 Psychrobacter sp. | reverse complement strand
AATTTAAGTTAAATGGTAACAATATTTTGATATAAAATGTTTCACAGTCTAGCTAAAAAGTTGCAATAATTTAATTAATTTGCCAAAGTTTTATAATTAATTCTTGAGTTAAAAATATAGTTAAATCAAAGAATTATTGGCAATTAAAATAATTAGGAAATTAAATTAAGGCAACAGGTTACTATCTAAGTTAATATGATTTAAAGACTAATATAAGATGTGATAGGTTTGCGATATTTAATCAACAAGTATACACTTGTAAACTATACCATTATGTCTAATTTTTGAGTTCAAACTTGCTATTAATCACAAGGAAGTTGATATGTTATCTATTCATTCTACCTCGAAAAAATTAGAAAAGAATTTTTGTTGTCCAACTATAAAAACTTTATCAAAAGCCATGCTATTGGTAACTTTATCGGCTACTGGTATTGCTCATGCCAGTGAATATAGTAGCGTGGCCTTTTTTGGTGACAGCTTAACTGACGGTGGTTATTTTAAGCCTTTCGTAGATAAGCAACAATCGGGTCAGTTTACTACCAATCCCGATAATACTTGGGCGACTCCACTTGCTGAGCAGCTTGGGTTGTCGGCTACTCCAAATGTTTTGGGTAGTAGCGTCAAGGGTAATAACTATGCCATTGGTGGTGCAAGAGCAGGTAAGGCTGCTAATATAAGAGGCGCTAATGTTGCTTCAGCGCGAAGCCAAGTAGACAGTTATCTTACGGATAATAAAGTGGATTCTAAAGGTTTATACTCTGTTTGGATTGGCGCCAATGATTTATTGGCAGTAGTGAATGACGTGCCAAATGCCAATAGTATAATCACCTCTGCGGTCACTGATGAGGTGGCCACTATCCAAAAACTTCATGACAATGGCGCCAATTATATTTTAGTACCTAATATTCCAGATGTTGGTCTAACACCCATGTTGAATGGGTTAGGGCCTACTTTACAAGCTTTTGGTACCGGACTTTCTACTCAATATAACGATGCATTATATACTGGGGTTAAAGGGACAGGGGCCAATATTATACCTTTAGATACCTATAGCTTATTACAAAAAGTAGCCGCTAATCCATCCGCCTATGGTTTTACGAATGTGAAAGATAAAGCTTGCGGTAATGTTAGCTCTCTTGAATGTGGTAGGTCTGATTTGGTCCAGCAAGGTGCTGAAAACAGCTATTTTTTTGCTGATAGCGTACATCCTACAGGTCGTGCTCACCGTATGATTGCTGATTATGCGAACGCTGTTGTGACCGCTCCAAGTCAGGTAGGCGTGCTGCCACACATTGCTACCCAGTCAGCTTTGGCAACCACTGAACGTCTACAGACCCATATCAATCAACTTCAAAATCAGTCTACTCAAAATCAGTCTAACCAAATTAACGCTTTGCAATATAAAAAAGGACCTACAGTTTGGGCCTCTGCTGACGTAAACGCTCTAAATGTTGCAGGGTTTGATAGCAGTGGTAATTACCAATTGTTGTTAGGTATGGATTTTCCTCATAGCACAGATTCAAATGCAGTAAGTGGTATCTACGGCAATATTAGCCAGTCAGAATTAGACAACAATGTACGTACTGGCATAAATCAATTGGATCTAGATGAGTACGGTGTGGGTCTGTATCATAGTAATAAGTTTGGCAACGTACTGCTAGACGGCGCTTTGGGTTATGGCAGTTTAGACTTATTTCTCAATCGCAAAGTTAGTTTAGATAACCATATTGAAAACTTTAAGTCGGATGTGAATGGAAAGCGTTATTATGCCACCCTTAAAGCCGGCTATCCGATGCAAATGGCGAGTATGACTCAGTTTGCCAATACCACGCTGACGCCATACTTAGCGGCAACGGTAAACCGAGTTCAAATTGATGCTATTAAAGAAAAAGATTTGACCAATCCAATTGGCATGCAGTTCGATGAGCAAAAATACAATACGGTGTACGGCACACTTGGCGTTAAGGCAAGTAGCCGTTTAAGTGACACGCTTGACGTATTTGGTGATGTGCATTATCAAAAGCAGTTAGACAATGATCGCAAGGGTGTGACAGCCCGTTCTAATACTATGTTATATATGCCCTTTACTACGCCAACTACCGATATTGATGAAGATAGTTTTGGGGTAAGTTTAGGATTATCGCGTCAGTTCGGTGCGGTTAATGCCAATGCTGGTGTGTCGCATACACGAGGCGATAATGATGACGCAACCAGCGTATTTGTTGGCTTAAGCAGTTCTTTTTAAGTGAAGATTTCATAAGAGCTATTTTTAGTAATACATTAAATTTATTAGGGCTGGATAGTTATGACTATTCAGCCTTTTGATTTAAAACGGTAGTAGATAATCGATAACCTAAGCTTATGGCAATGATTACGCGAAGCTTATTTGCATCAGGCAAATTGCGTGGTACGATTAACTTCTTTTTTTATATCAGATAGCAATTAACTTTAATGCCAAGCCTTTTATAAATCAAAAAACAGCATAGGTAATCGTTTTTTATAAATAACAGTGTTTCATAAATGACATCGTTTTATAAAGAATAAAGTTTCATAAATAATAAAAAGTGATAGGTTAACCACTATGAGTAATCATGCCCCAAAACAAGATCCAAAATCTATGCCATTGCAAGGCAGTGTAGTGTGGCAAAAGGACAGACAATTTTTGGGTACTGCACCTTCTGGACAGCAAGTTGATATAGATGCCAATAAAGTAGCAGGTGCCAGTCCAATGGAGTTAGTGCTTTTGGGTCTAGGCGGTTGTGCTAGCTATGATGTGGTAGGTATCTTAGAGAAGGGACGTCAAGACATACAAGACGTGCGTTGTCAGTTATCTGCTATCCGAGCCGATACAGTGCCTGCCGTCTTTACCGATATTCATCTACACTTTGTGGTAACGGGTAATGACGTCAAAGAAAAACAAGTGGCCAAAGCAGTAGAGTTATCAGCAGATAAATACTGTTCAGCAAGTAAAATGCTAGCGCAAGGCGGTGTTAATGTGACGCACAGCTTTGAAGTCGTGGCCAGCTAAGTTAACCCTTAGCATAAGTATTGCGGCCATAAAAATTGGCAGTTAATGAAAGCTTGAAACCTAAGGAAGATAACATGAGTTGGTTTTTTGCCCTAATTGCAGATTCTGCAAACGTGGCTATTTGGTCAATGATAATAGCCAGTGCCTTGCCTTTTTTACTTGCTATGTTAGCCAAAGCAATAGGCGGGTTTGGTATGGCAGACAATAGCCATCCTCGAGAAGTGGTTGCTAAGTTTACAGGTAGGGCAGCACGAGCCCACGCCGCTCAGCAAAACAGCTTTGAGAGTTTACCTATATTTCTGGCCTCAGTGATCGTGGCAATGTTCTTCTTCGTGCCTCAAATTGTGGTCAATTATTTGGCAGTGATGTATGTGGTATTACGTCTGATTTATGCTATTGCCTACATTATTAACCTACCAACGCTACGTTCGATTATATGGGCATTGTCAATGGCATGTTGTTTTATGCTGTTTTATTTGGCAGTAAAAATGGCATTGTAAGCTTTTTTATCTATTGTAATTAAGCCTTTATACAGATAGTAAGTGAGTTTAATAAGCGGTTATCAGATATATTTGCAAAATGTGGTCGGCAGATATGGTTGCCAGATGTGGTTGCTTATTTAATCATCACGGCAGTTGCTCTATTAACAAATCGATAATGTGCTGTTTTTCTCGCACCCGCTTAATACTATCCCATAGCACTTTAGCTTCAATATAGCCTCTACTAAGCATACCAAGCCACTGTTTATACCGTCCAATTAATGCCAGATCATTTTTTGCCTCCCCCTGTAAAAAGGCAATTTGATAAGGGATTAAAGCATGCCAAGACAAGTCAGTCTCAGGGCTATCCACTTGAGCAACCAAATCCGGCCTGGTTACAGCGCCTCGTCCTAGCATGAGATGCGGCGTATTTGCTTGTAAAGCACAGCGTAGGGCTTGGTCATGATTCCAAATCTCTCCATTGGCAATAACTGGAATAGGAAGCTCAGTAAAGCCAATGACTTTTTCCCAATAAGCTGGCGGTTTGTAGCCTTGAGTCTTAGTTCGAGCATGTATCGTTAACCAGTCTGCGCCACTATCAGCGATAGCTTTTCTAATGTCTTCCATATTGCTAGTATCGTGATAACCCAAACGTATTTTGGCCGAGACTGGAATACAGCTCGGTGTCTTATCACGCACAGCAGCAATAATATCACGCATCAGCTTAGGCTCATCAAGTAGCACGCTGCCGCCACGATGATTGTTAACTGTTTTGGCAGGACAACCAAAGTTGAGATCAATGGCAAGTGCACCAAGCTCGGTAGCTGCCAAAGCATTCTCGCCCATAAGCTCAGGATTACTTCCCAGAAGTTGCACATGAATAGGAGTGCCACTGGCAGTTAGGCTGTTGTTCTTTAGCTCTGGCACATAACGGTAGAATACATTATTTGGTAGTACATGTTGAGTAACTCTAATAAACTCACTGACAGACCAATCATACGGACGACCCAATTTGCTAGCGATTTGAGTCAGGATTTGACGCATTAAAGGATCTGACAAGCCTTCCATCGGCGCCAGTATACGGACAGGATTTGAAAAAAATTGGGCAGAAAAAGACATAGCGATCACAGGTAGGGGTTAAAGTGGGCATGATAACTTATCTATATGAATACAACCATACTCGTGATATAAAGTTTTCAGATAGCCGCTAGCAGAAGGTTATGGCAATGGCATATTTAACTACTCACTAGCATATTTAACTACTCACTAATAGAATTTTTATAAATTATGGCTTTACCACACGTAAATCCGATATCATCTGTTCAAGATGTGACTTTCCTTTTTTACTCCAGATATTGTAAGAGCAATGACTATCACCTAAGGTTAAATAAGCCAGCCACTGCCCATTTGGGTTACCGCCTTCACGCCCGTAAGTTAGCTCTGTGCCATCTTGGTACGTATAATAATCTTTCCAGTTGCTAACTCTACCAACCGGTTCATTGATCCCAGAAAGTGCTACTCCATAAGCACTGCGTAATGACGGCAAATCATACGCCACTCCCCAACCGCCTGAAAAATTGGCACGTCGTACACTTCTATTGGCGAGTTGCGAATTGGCATTTTTAGGAAGGGCCAATAGAGGGCACTTTTGTCCGATTTTAGATTTTTTCCATTCCGTCTTATAAACCGAATCAATTTTAGAAATGCTGATAGGGGCTAAGCGCCATGATGCAGGAATAAAAGAGGGCGGTGTGAATGCAGGCACCGATTGCGGACGGTTACTGTCTGTAATTAAAGGAATTTCTGTGAATTGCGTATTGGTAGCAGTCGGTGAATTATAAGAAATATTGTTAGGCGAAACTGAATTGTTTATCACTACTGGAGGATTTTGCTTTTTAATGTTACTTGTTTGATTAACGACTTGGGTTTGTAGAGATGCTTGGGTTTGGAGAGAAGCTTGGATTGGCTGGTTAGTTGCTGCATTAACGGTGGACTGACAGCCACTAACTACTATAGCTAAAAGGGAAGTTCCGATTAAATTTAAGCTTTTTAAAGTCGTACTATTGGTTATAGCACCACTACTTGGCTTAGATATGAAGTTTGACATAATCAGTTCCTTATTAGGGCGTGTTGAACATTG
>NZ_JAGLBC010000148.1 GCF_018260395.1 Psychrobacter sp. | reverse complement strand
ATCAGGTGTTCTTTAATATTACGTAGCGTTGCACTTGGTGTGTTAATCTAAGTAATCATTAATATGTTTGTATTACTTTTAATATAAATTAGACCAATAGTTTGAATCGTTTTATGTACCAATCTTATTTTTAAAAAAATACGAGCTATATAGAGTCAAAAAAGTATATTCATATAAACAAAACCAAACAAAGCCAAATTAAGTCAGCCAATCAACTAAAGCCAGACTCAAATAAGTATTGTATATAGTATCTACTCTTCAATGACCTGAACACTAATTCTTATAAACTAATTCCCATAACATGAGACTATTATGATTTGTGATTTATCAGGTAAAAAAGGACTGATTATTGGTATTGCTAACGATCAGTCAATTGCCTATGGCTGTGCTAAATCAATGGCAGATCAGGGTGCAGCTTTAGCAGTTACTTATTTAAATGAAAAGACAAAAAGTTTTATAGAGCCGTTGATGGACAGGGTAAATTGCGAGATTTTTGAACCTTGTAATGTACAAAAAGATGAAGAACTTAAAGCAGTATTCGATCATATTAGACGTAAATGGGGCAAATTAGATTTCATTCTTCATTCCATTGCCTATGCGCCTAAGGAGGATCTGCATGGAAGGGTTACAGATTGTAGTCTTGACGGGTTTTTAACTGCTATGGACATCTCCTGCCATTCTTTTATTCGAATGGCAAAATTGGCTGAACCGTTGATGGTTGATGGAGGCGCTATGCTCTGTGTAAGTTTCTTAGGCTCAGAGCGTGTGGTCAATCATTATAATATGATGGGACCGGTTAAGGCGGCGCTTGAGTCAACGGTTCGTTATTTAGCGGTCGATCTGGGTGAAAAAGGCATTCGCGTTAATGCTATTTCTCCTGGAGCCATCGCAACAAGAGCAGCTTCTGGTATTAATCATTTTGATCAACTTTTGGATAAAGCTGCTAGTGCACCAATGCATCGTTTAGTAACTTCTGATGATTGTGGGGCGATGGCCGCATTTATGGTAAGCGATGAGACAAAAGCTATTACTGGTACGATTATTCCAATCGATGCTGGACAGCGCATTATGGCCTAGATTTTTGTGAGACCCAGTTAAGTTAATTCCTTGTCTGTTATTAATTAAGTTTAGTTCTAGCACAGATATTCATTACGCATTGAACACAATTAAGGTTTGAATAGAGTTGGTATACGACACGTTGATGCATAAGGCAGTAATTGATTTATAAAATTGCTATAATACGAGCCAAATTCAAACAGACTATACTGCGGAAATTGCCTTATGATGATCCTCGCTGGACACCGTTTTTTAACCGAGTTTAAAACAAATCAACTTATTGAGCAGTTAAATAGCCAAACGGCCTTAAAAGTAACTAGCATTGAGACTCAACAAGTCTATGTCTTGTCACGTGATCTTAATGATGCAGAGCGTAAGAAAGCTTTAGACTTATTAAATCAAGGCCAAGAAGTGGCTATGATTGAAGCAGAACAAGGCCAGTGCCAAGTTATAGTGAGTCCTAGATTTGGGACAATATCACCTTGGTCTAGTAAGGCAACGGACATATTTAATAACTGCGAGCTTAATGTTGAACGTGTTGAGCGTGTTATCGTATTCACTTTAAGCGGCGATGATACATCAAATCCTTTACCGGCCAAATTGCCAAAAGAAGCTGAACAGATCTTGTATGATCGGATGACACAAAGCTTAGAGTATGACTTTGATAAGCTAGAACAGTTATTCGATGATCATAGTCCAGCTCGTTTAAATTACATTGATGTGATTGGCAAAGGTCGTGGAGCATTAGAGGCTGCCAACCAAGAATTTGGTTTTGCCCTTTCAAATGATGACATCGACTATTTAATGACTGCGTATGTTGATGAGCTAAAACACAATCCCACTGACGTAGAGTTAATGATGTTTGCACAGGCAAACTCAGAGCATTGCCGTCACAAAATCTTCAATTCAGAGTGGACCATTGACAATGAGGTTAAGCCAAAATCATTGTTTAAAATGATTCGAAATACTCATGAGCAAAATCCTCAAGGCATACTATCCGCTTATAAAGATAATGCTGCAGTTATGGAAGGCTTTAGAGCAGAGCGCTTTTATCCGTTACCAACGGTACAATTAGGTGGCTCATTAGACGAAGACGCTCTATCAACTGAAATGCATCAGTACGGCTTTCATAATGAAAACATCGATATCTTGATGAAAGTTGAAACTCATAACCATCCTACCGCCATTGCCCCTTATGCTGGTGCTTCCACTGGTGCAGGTGGTGAAATTCGTGATGAAGGGGCGACCGGGCGTGGTGGCAAACCTAAAGCTGGTTTAACTGGCTTTAATGTTTCGCATTTACACTTACCTGATTTGCCAGAAAAATGGGAACAATCAGGTAAGGTTAATTCCAAAGACTATGGTAAGCCAGATCGTATGGCGTCAAGTTTAGAAATCATGACCGAAGGGCCTTTAGGCTCAGCCAATTTCTCAAATGAGTTCGGTCGTCCGAACTTATGTGGTTATTTCCGCTCATTCCAATTAGACACTAGTAAAGAGCAAGATGGTAGCCAAATGCGAGGTTACCACAAGCCAATTATGATAGCGGGTGGATACGGTAATATTAAGCGTAACTTGGTAGAAAAAAATAGCATCCAAGAAGGCGATTTATTAATCGTACTGGGTGGTCCTGCGATGCAAATCGGTCTTGGCGGTGGCGCAGCGTCATCCGTTGACAGCGGTAAATTGGATGAAGGTCTAGACTTTGCTTCAGTACAGCGTGATAACGCTGAAATGGAACGTCGTTGTCAAGAAGTTATCGACCGCTGCTGGGCCCTTGCAGGCAATGATATCCAAGCTAGCACTACTAGCAAAGATGGTAATCCAATCGTATCTATTCATGATGTGGGCGCAGGGGGGCTATCAAATGCGATGCCTGAACTGGTTAATGATCATGAAATGGGCGCAGTGCTAAACTTACGTCATATTCCGTCTTTAGAGGCGGGCATGTCACCCATGGCAATCTGGTCTAATGAGGCCCAAGAGCGTTATGTATTGGCGATTCGTCCTGAGAGCGAAGCTTTATTTGATGCTATTTGCAAACGTGAACGTTGTCCGTATGCTATTTTAGGTACTGCGACCAAAATTCGTCAGTTACAAGTAAACGATGAATTGCTAGACGAACAACCTGTCGACATGCCTATGCAAGTTCTATTAGGTGGTACACCACAAATGAGACGTTCTTTTGAGCGTATTCAAAAACAGCTTGACCCTTTAAATCTAGAAAATATTGATATCTCAGAAGCAGTACATGATGTATTGCGTCACCCAACTGTGGCGAGTAAATCTTTCTTAATTAGCATTGGTGATCGCTCAATTACAGGTATGGTTACCCAAGATCAATATGTGGGTCGATATCAAGTGCCTGTGGCTGACTGCGCAGTTACCAGCTCCGGATTATTGTCAGATACTGGTGAAGCGATGAGTGTTGGTGAACGTCCGCCCGTTGCTTTGATTAACCCAGCAGCTTCTGCAAGATTGGCAGTGGCTGAAGCCATTACTAACATCGCAGGTGCTCGCATAGATAAGATATCTGATATCACCTTATCCGCTAATTGGATGGCAGCTTGTGGTGAAGATGTCGAAGATGAGGCTTTATTTGATGCTGTTTATGCCATAGGTGAAGAGCTGTGCCCTGCATTGGGTATTGCTATTCCGGTTGGAAAAGACTCTTTATCAATGCGTGCCAGCTGGACTGATAAAGACGGTGCTAAGTCAGTAGTTAGTCCTATGAGCTTGGTAGTCACTGCATTTGCTCCAGTGCAAGATGTCAATAAAACGCTAACGCCTGAGCTTAGCAACACTGATTCTGCTTTATATCGCTTAGACCTATCAAAAGGTAAGTTTCGTTTGGGAGGCTCAATCTTAGCCCAAACTCAAAGCCAGCTTGGTAATGAATGTCCAGACTTAGCTTGTCCACAAGACTTATTTCATTTCTTTAACTTTGTGCAAGCAGGTAACGCACAAGGGATTATCAGTGCATATCATGATATCGGGGATGGTGGTTTATTAGCGAGCGTGACTGAAATGCAGTTTACCAATCGCTTGGCAATTAACTTAAACCTCACTGATGATAATTTATTGGGTCAGTTATTTGCTGAAGAATTGGGCGCAGTAATTCAAGTATTACCTGAGCATGTTGAAGCGCTCATGACCCTTGCTGAAGTCCATGGCGTATCTGATATGTTAAGTTTAGTGGGCCAGACTATAGAGACGCCATTAGGCGGTGCCGGTCAAGATAAGCTGACTATCATTACCCCATCCCATCAAGGTGATAATGCTTTGGTATTTAATCGTAGCGAGCTCCAGCAAACGTGGACTCAAGTCAGCTATCAAATCGCTAAGCGCCGTGATAATCCAGATTGTGTGCAGCAAGAATTCGAATTAATTGCTGATACTAACCATTATGGTCTTATTGCTCAAGCTAACTTTGACTTAAATCAAAAAGTTGAAGCGCCTTATCTAAACAGTCGTCCAAATAAGCCAAAAGTGGCTATCTTGCGTGAGCAAGGTGTGAATGGTCAGTTAGAAATGGCCGCAGGATTTGAGCTTGCTGGATTTAATGCTATAGATGTTCACATGAGTGATTTATTAGAAGGTCATATTGATTTACGAGACTTCGCAGGTTTAGTGGCTTGCGGCGGCTTTAGTTATGGTGACGTCTTGGGGGCGGGCTCTGGCTGGGCAAATTCTATCTTATTCCATGACGATTTACGTATGCAGTTTGTACGCTTTTTTAGCCGTCCGGATACCTTTAGCTTAGGCGTTTGCAATGGTTGTCAGATGATGGCACAGTTAAAAGACTTGATACCTGGTGCTGAAAACTTCCCACGCTTTACTTATAATAAATCTGCCCGCTTTGAAGCACGTACCGTAAACGTTAAGATTGAGCGTACTAAGTCTATCTTATTCAAGGGTATGCAAGACAGTATTTTACCAATTGCTGTAGCTCATGGTGAAGGCTTTGCTACATTAGACGACAAATCAATTGAAGGTATGGCGAACCATGGTCAAGTAGCTATGAGATATGTTGACAGCCAAGGTAAACCAACTGAGACTTATCCACTTAATCCAAATGGTTCAATTGGCGGAGTTACAGGCATCTGTAGTACTGATGGTCGTGTGACCTTGATGATGCCACATCCTGAACGTAACTTACGTGCTATTAACCATAGTTGGAAACCAGAAGATTGGTCTGAAGATGGTGCTTGGATGCGTATGTTCCGTAATGCGAGAGCTTTCGTACGATAATTTATCTGAAATACCAAACTATAAAAAGGTGGGTCGTTAAACGACTCACCTTTTTTAATATGCTTAATTTATGCAAACTTAATTAAGAAAACTAAAATAAGCAAATTGTAATAATTAAAAATAATTTCACGTATTAGTTTGAATAATGCTCTTTAATAAGTTTTTGTCAAGCAGCTTTGAGATAGGTATAACCTAATCCTGTATCAAGCTTACCAACTGAATTAGGGTTCAATATAATGGTGCTTGCTCTAAAAATATTGATACATAGACTTAGATTTAAATCTTGTTTATTCATTCCTAAAAATAATGTAAATGAAGAACTATTTTATAAATTCTATTGATTATTTA
>NZ_JAGLBC010000147.1 GCF_018260395.1 Psychrobacter sp. | reverse complement strand
GGCGCAGCTTTGGCCGTTATTGATTATAGAGCGCCCTTATTAAAAAAATCTTTATTTACTGTTTTAGTGGGCGCTTTAATGGTAATGCTCATTGGCTTTATTGTAGGCTTTATTCATAATGATTCGCCCCTTACCAGTGAAATCCTATCTCGCACTCAACCCACGTCAATGGATTTGATGATTGCACTCGCTGGTGGCACTGCTGGCGCTTACGCCATGATTTCTCCACAACTGTCTGTGGCAGTTGTCGGGGTAGCGGTCGCAACAGCTTTAGTGCCTCCTTTGGCAGCCAGCGGTATTTTGTTTGCTCATGGTGAATCCTCCTTAGGGTTAGGTGCGCTTTTACTTGCATTTACCAACATTGTTGCCATTCAATTTACCAATGCATTGGTGTTGTGGTCAGCAGGATTTAGACGCTTGGTCGACGATGATTATAAAAGCAGTCCTATGCTTGCTTTTTTTCGTCGTAATGCAGTCCCACTTCTATTATTGGCGGGCATAGGTATCTATCTGACTTATAATTTTAATGCCATAACCAAGAAACAAAAGTTTGAAAATGAAGTCAAAGAAACTCTCAATGATTATTTCATCGATAAAGGCAATGCCTTGACTACTACCCAATTTGTACCTAGAGAAGATTATCAGACAGTTCGCGCAGTCATACGCGGTGAAACCCGTCCTTCTTCAGGTGATGCATTGTATTTAGAACAACAGATTAATCAAAGAATTCATCATGAATATCCAAAGTATCGTCCAGTACGGCTTCAGCTAAGATATATTCCTGTGATTGTCATCGAATCTGATCCCGATCATAAGGATGATATTGATAAAACAGATGCCGCTATTTTGGCAAATGAGTCATAGTCCATCGAACTAGCAATAAATTAGGGTAATGCACGGTTTTAAGTCGTTTTATTACTTAGCATTATCAACATATTTGTTGATTGGTCATGTTTTAGTGTCAAATATGCTAAACTTTGACGCTATTATTTAAAGTAGCCTTTTTGGTTACAGCTTTGTTTAGTATTTAAGCTGTTAGTTTTTACAATCAATACAGTTTTAATAGCTTAAAACGACTATTTTTAATGCTATAAAACGTTTTATAATTATTACTTTCATTAGTGTTATATCTAAATTTATTAACTATTAGCTTATCCGCCATTCTTAAGGAGTTCATGTGACTCAGTCTGTGCCCACATCATCTAACTTGATACAACCTGCTTCAAATAAATTCTTAAGCACAGCCGAGCTGCGAAAGTCATTTATTGACTTCTTTGTCAGCAAGCAGCACACTCATGTCCCATCTTCAAGCTTAGTGCCTTTTAATGACCCCACTTTGTTATTCACTAATGCGGGTATGAACCAATTTAAAGACTGCTTTTTAGGTATTGATAAGCGCGATTATAGTCGTGCAGTTACCTCGCAAAAATGTGTGCGTGCTGGCGGTAAACACAATGACTTAGACAATGTGGGCTATACAGCTCGTCACCATACTTTCTTTGAAATGCTAGGTAACTTCTCATTTGGTGATTATTTTAAAAAATCTGCCATTGCTTTTGCGTGGGAATTTTTGACGTCTAAAGAGTGGTTGGCTTTAGATGCCAATAGACTTTATGTCACCATCTATGAAACGGATGATGAAGCCTTTGATATTTGGCACAAAGATATTGGCTTGCCTGCTGATCGTATTATTCGGATTGGCGATAACAAGGGTGCGCCTTATGCGTCGGACAACTTTTGGGCAATGGGTGACACTGGTCCGTGTGGCCCTTGTTCAGAAGTATTTTATGACCATGGTCCCCATATAGAAGGTGGCTTACCGGGTACTCCTGAAGAAGATGGCGACCGTTATATCGAAGTTTGGAACTGTGTGTTTATGCAGTTTAATCGTCAACCTGATGGCACTATGGAACCACTACCTGCGCCAAGTGTGGATACAGGTATGGGTCTTGAGCGTATTAGTGCTATTTTGCAAGGCGTGCATAGTAACTATGAAATTGATCTATTCGTTAATTTGATGAATAGTGCCGCTGAACTTTTAGACATTAAAAACGAAGACCAAGCCTCTTTAAAAGTTATTGCTGATCATATTCGTGCGGTAAGTTTCTTGATTGCAGATGGCGTATTACCGAGTAATGAAGGACGTGGCTATGTACTACGTCGTATTATTCGTCGTGCAGTGCGTCATGGAAATAAACTTGGTGCTGACGACAGCTTCTTTTATAAAATGGTTGCCCCATTAGTGGCAGAGATGGGTGAAGCTTATAACCAACTGGTTGAAAAGCAAGCCTTTATTGAAGCAGCTATTGAAAAAGAAGAAGTTCAATTTGCTAAAACATTGGCTCAAGGACTACGTTTATTAGACAGCGAGCTTGAAGGTTTAAACACAGGCGATGTACTCTCTGGTGAAGCAGCTTTCAAACTATATGATACCTATGGTTTCCCGATGGACTTAACAGCTGATATCACTCGTGAGCGTGAAATAAGTATTGATGAAGCTGGATTTGATGAGCAGATGAGTATGCAGCGTCAGCGTGCTCGAGATGCTGGCAAGTTTGATGTTGATTACTCTGCAGCGATTAAGGTTGATGCGCCTACCGAATTCGTGGGTTATGAAAAGCTAGATGATACTCAAGCCAATATCATTGGTTTATACTTAGAAGGTAAAGAAGTTCAGGAACTAAATGAAGGCGATGAAGGCGTTGTGGTGCTAGACCGCACACCTTTTTATGCCGAAGGTGGTGGTCAAGTCGGAGAAATGGGGCAAATTCGTACCAACTCGGGCGTATTTAATGTTGAAGATACCAAAAAATCTGGTCAAGCTATCATTCATCATGGCGTGGTGAATATGGGTAGCCTAAAATCTCAGCAAGCTGCTGATGCTCAAGTCGTTTCTGCCATTCGTTCGGCAAGTGCTAGGAACCACTCTGCCACGCATTTATTGCACGCGGCCCTGCGTAAAGTATTGGGTGATAAAGTCTCCCAAAAAGGCTCTTTGGTTACAAGTGAAGTGTTACGTTTTGATTTTTCATACGATAATGCTGTGTCCGAAAAAGACCTTGCTACCATTGAACGTTTAGTGAACGAGCAAATCCAAGCAAACGTTGAGACCCAAATTGAACAGATGAATATTGACCAAGCTATGGCAAAAGGCGCAGCTGCACTATTTGGTGAAAAATATGGCGAAACCGTTCGCGTATTAACCATGGGCACTACTGAAATTGACGATGGTATCGAAAAGCCATTCTCAATAGAGCTGTGTGGTGGCCTTCATGTAAAGCGTACCGGTGATATAGGTCTATTTAAAATCACTTCTGAATCTGGAATAGCTGCCTGTATCCGTCGTATTGAAGCTCTAACGGGTATGGGTGCACTACGGTATGTGCAACAGGCAGATAGCCAATTGACTGCCTTAGCCAATCAGCTCAAAGCCAAACGACCTGAAGTTGCAGATCGTGTACAGTCCATGGCTGATAAGCAGCGAGAACTTGAAAAAGAGATTGAGCGTTTGAATCAAAAAATCGCCAGTGCTCAAGCTGCAACCTTGGTCGATAATGTTCAAATCATTGCTGGCAAAAAAGTACTGATTGCTCAAGTTGCAGGTATTGACGGAAAAGCAATTCGCGGATTGATGGATGATATGAAGTCAAAGCTACAAGATACTGTTATTGTCTTAGTGGGTGAAAAAGACGAGCAGTTAGCCCTTGCTGCTTCAGTTAGTAAATCACTTACTGGCGATATTAAAGCAGGTGATATTATTCGTCACTTAGCTACAGAATTAGGCGGTAAAGGCGGTGGCAAACCAGATTATGCTCAAGGTGGCGCACCTTATAGTGATAAATTAGCAAGTGTTATGAGCCAATTACCTACTTGGCTTAATAGCCAATTGAGTTAAGACTCACTTAAATAAGTTTATGAACCTAACCGTTTATTATCATATATTTTATTGCTGTCTTTGATGGTTACGTTAGGTTGTGATATAAAGTACGTTTGTCTAACAGGTATTTGAGCTATTTAGTAGTTGCTTGCTATTGCCTCAACAATTATCGAATTGATAATTGATCATTTTTTGCTTTTAAGACTGCTTAAAACTTATAGACAAATATAATTAAACCAATAGGTTCCTTATTTTTATTACTATTTTCTTTAGTTGCTTATATTCCTGAAATTATCCATAGTGGCGACACTCACCTACGATATAAGTTAAAAGTTAGTCTTAATTTAATAGGGATAACCAAACTTTCACTACAAAGGGTTTCAAATGGCATTGATTGTACAAAAGTATGGTGGTACGTCGATGGGAAGTATCGACCGTATCAAAAATGTTGCAAAGCGAGTTAAACGCTGGCATGACCATGGGCATCAAGTCATTGTTGTCGTATCTGCCATGAGCGGTGAAACAAACCGTTTAATCGACCTTGCCACACAGATAAGTAAGTTCCCTGATCCGCGCGAATATGACCAAATGGTCTCAACTGGTGAGCAGGTATCTATTTCTTTATTATCTATAGCAATCAAAGAATTGGGTATTGGGGCACGCTCTTTTACCGGCGGTCAAGTCGCAATTCGTACTGATAATAAACACAATAAAGCGCGTATTGAATCAATTGATGCCGATAAAATTCAAGCACAGCTTGATGAAGGTAATGTAGTTGTGGTTGCAGGCTTCCAAGGTATGGATGCCGAGGGCAATATTACCACGTTAGGGCGCGGTGGTTCGGACACCACTGGTGTAGCTTTAGCAGCGGCTTTAAGTGCAGATGAATGTCAAATCTATACTGATGTGGATGGCGTATATACCACTGATCCTAGAGTAACTTCAAAAGCACGTAAGCTTGATAAAATAACTTTTGAAGAAATGCTTGAAATGGCAAGTCTTGGCTCAAAAGTTTTACAAATTCGTGCAGTTGAATTTGCTGGTAAATATCAAGTACCTTTAAGAGTCCTGTCGAGCTTCGATGAAGGTCAAGACGGCAGCTTTGATGAAGAATTCCGCCAAAATGTTGGCACACTAATTACAGTTGACGAAGGAGACGACATGGAACAGCCGGTTATTTCAGGCATTGCTTTTAATAGAGACGAAGCAAAAATTGTGGTACGAGGTGTGCCGGACCACCCTGGTATTGCTTCAGGGATTTTAACGCCTATTAGTGATGCCAATATCGAGATCGATATGATATTACAAAATCTTTCAGATCAAGGACTAACTGATTTTAGCTTCACTGTGAATCGTCCTGACTTTGATAAAGCCATTAATATCTTAGAAGGTATAAAAGGCGATATCGAAGCCAAAGAAGTCCATGGTAATACAGATGTGGTTAAAGTGTCATTGGTCGGTGTAGGTATGCGCTCTCACGCTGGTGTGGCAAGTAAAATGTTTCAAGTATTGGCTGAAAACAACATCAACATTCAGATGATTTCTACTAGTGAAATTAAAATTTCTGTATTGATAAAAGAGCAGCATTTAGAAAAAGCAGTTAAATCTTTACATACCGCTTTTGGTTTAGATCGTACAGATGGTGATAGTAAAGTTGCAGGTCTTTAAGCCTCTTATACTTTTTAGAAATAATTAAAACTTCACAATCAATAAAGATTGAAATCAGCATTAAATCTGATACATTAAATATTTAAAGGGTCTTCGGACTCTTTAAATTTATAAGTCTTTGAATTAAGGGTATTTGT
>NZ_JAGLBC010000146.1 GCF_018260395.1 Psychrobacter sp. | reverse complement strand
GCTGCAGCTTTAGCGCGTGCAGAGGCAGCAGAGACAGCGCAAGCGGCAGCAGAAGATGTAGCTACTAAAGCATTAGTTGCTCAGCAAGCTGCTCAACAAGCTGAAGCGACTGCAAAAGCTGCTCAAATAGCCGCTGAAGCGGCATTAGAAGCTGAAAAAATCGCAGCTGCTCAAGCGATCGGTGATGCCAAATCAGAAGCTGATGATAGGGTAGCAGCAGCGCAAGCGCAAGTTACCGCAGCTACAGCGGAAGCAGATGCAGCTAAAGCTGATACTATAATTGCCCAAGCAGCAACAGCGGCAGCTGAAGCAGCAAGAGATGAAGCAGTTTTAGCTAAGCAAGAAGCTGAGAAGAGAGCAAAAGCGGCAGAAGATGCTTTAGCCGCATCGCAAGTGCTACCACCAGCACCATTAAATCCAGACGTTGCTGCTTCTAATACCATTAGCGGTGTTCAAAGTAATAATATTGACGGGTATCAGGTATCTAAGCGTGGTGAATTAGTCACCAATCCTTCAAGTAGTTTTGATGTAATTACAAGTCGCGTCAATGATTTAGGTACTATTTATGCTTCACAACCTGTTGATTTGGTAATTCGTAATAACGCATCTGATAGTAATTTTGGTACTAGTGATAGTGGCTTTAAAATTCACTCAGGCAATGTAGTTGTGAAGGGTACAGGTTCAGCAGGCTTACTTCCTAAAGATCGCGATATGAGCTATACCTCGGTTTACAACAACTTTAATGAACAAATGCAGATCGGCCATGTATACGGAGTATTAGATAGCACGGTTGATGGTAAGCTATCGAATGTTTATGCCCAAGGTAAGTCAACGGATTCTGCTGACATGGCATATATGAAAGAGTTGTCTCAGTATAATATCAACAATAAAATTAACGACGGTAAAGTTAACTATGAAGGTGTAGCAACTTACTTGGACAATGGTATTATCGACGCTCCGAAGTTAGGTACTTCTAACTTCAAAGTTGATTTCGTTGATAGTCAAGTGGATGGTAAGTTATCCTTCTCTGGTATGACTGACAAGAAAGTTAAAGCTGAAATTACAGGCAATGCTTTTGCAGGTAATTGGAACGGTTTAAATACCAAAGGTGGCTTCTATGGTAAAGATGCTAACCTATTAGGCGGTATCTACAGTGATGCTACTGGTAAAGGTACTTATGGTGCACAGAAAGTTATACCACCTGCACCGGTTGATCCTGTAGATCCAGTTGATCCTGCAAACCCAGGTGTACCTGTGAACCCAACAGTAGCTCCTGATACGGCCATGACAGGTTTTCAGTCAACGGCACTAAGTAGCTTACAAAGAAGCTTACCATTTGGCGCTGGAGAGTTAGACAACGCTATTGGATATAATGAGATTCGTAATGACAAGTCTAATTGGAGTTTAAATCAAGCTGATTTAGTTACCAAAGATGGCACATTAGTACCGGTTGATACCCAAAATGGTGATAACTTTACAGCATTCAATAAGTTATCATTGCGTGCTGATATGGTTAAACCTGATTCAGTACAAAAGCCATTGAATATTGCCTTAGATACGCCTACAAAAATAAAAGTTGAAGCAGGCAAAGCAAATTTAAATCCTGATTTTGTCTATAAATCAGTGTATGAGAACTTTGACCAGCAGATGCAAGTAGGTCATGTCTATGGACATATTAACTCAAGTTTTGTTGGAGACTTATCACGGGTAGCTGATGTCTATGTACAAGGTCATTTAACCAATCAAGCAGACATAAACTACTTGAAACAAGTGAACGAAGGCAAAGCTCAATATGCAGGTAAAGCCACTTATATTGAGAATATTCACTTAGGTGATGGCAATACAGGGTTTGAACCAGTAAACGGTACTTCAGCGTTAAATGTTGACTTCGTGAATAACTCTGTTAAAGGTGAGCTAGCATTTACTGGCGACTTTAAGTACAACCCAACAGGGAAGATTGCAATTGATGCGAATATTGCCGGCAATACATTTGCAGGCAATAAGAACGGTATTGATACCGCAGGTGGATTCTACGGTGAAGATGCTAAGTTCTTAGGTGGTATTTATCAAGACGCATCAGTTCCAGCTGGTAAAGGTACTGTTGCTGGTACTGGTACTAAATTCCAAGGTACCTTTGGAGCTACCAAGCAATAAAAGTAGTTAAGTTAATAAATCATTCAACTTAAAATCAATTTAATTTAATAGAAGCGTCCCGAAAAGGGGCGCTTTTTTTCAAGCAAATTTATGAATAAGATCTTATTGTTAAACTATAGTATTTACTAATTATACCTAGCTATATCAAATCGCTTTACCTTGTAGATATGATAGGTATAATAAAATGCTATAAGCGGTTTTTATGGAAATAAACTGAATATTGACGTTCAGTAATACTGTTAGGGATAACTATGTCACATTCTCACTTTTTAAAAATCCTCACCACTTCTACTGTCTTATTCAGTGCGGGATACAGCCCTTTAATACACGCTGCAGAAGATATTCCTTCAGGCTTTATAGAAGATACTAAAGACAATACGGATCAAACCGAAGAACTTATTAAACTTGAACGTCAAAACATCATTCCAGGTAACAACGTTCCTAGTGCAATAGTCTCAAGTTCTGAAGCTCAAAAAGCAATTAATGAGCGTAAGAAGCTGGTAGACGCTCAAGGGTATGATCTGGAGGCTTTGAAGGCAGATCCTGTAGCTTTTACTAAGTTCCTAAACGCGGCATTGGCTGCGCAAGATATGGCCACTGTTAAAGAATTATTGCCGCACTATAAAGCATTACAAGTTAATGATCCGATGTTGATTAAATTTGCCGATGCCTTGGTATATCGTAGTGATGGTCAGAATAAGAAAGCTATTGCAATTTATAAAGACATGTTGGCAGATAATCCAGATTTTCATCCGGTGCGTTTGAATATGGCCCAAGCATTGTACGCTGATAAGCAGTATACGGCCGCCGCTGATCAACTGCAAAAGTTGCGTGGAGCAGATATTCCACCACCCGTTATGGCCAGTGTAGATCAGTTGATTGAGCGTATTCAGCAACAAGAGCAGTGGCGTTTTAGTGCTTCAGCAAGTTATGTTAATGATAAAAACTTAAATGGGGTTCCTGAAAAGCAAATTGTTAATGCTCAATTAGGTTCTACTACCAAGCCTGAATCAGGTAAAGGTTTACAAGTATCTGGCAGTGCCAATAAACGTATTAACTTAGCCAAAAACTATTATGCTGAAATTGGTGCAAACGCTTCTTTAAAAGGTTATTGGGATAATAGTGACTATAATGATTATCTGGTTACGGCTTCAACAGCATTAGGATACGATGATGCTAAAAACGATGTTTCAATTAGTCCATTTGCGACTAAACGCTTTTATGGAGAAGAGCCATATAGTTGGCGTAAAGGAGTTACAGTCAGCGGATCTCGTTGGGTAAAACCAAAGCTTAAAATGACTGCAACCGGTATGTACTCTAACGAAACAATAGATGATGATGATAAGAATTTACGAGAAGCAGATGGTATGTTCTTGGGTCTAAATGCACTTTATATTAAAGATGCCAATGAATATTATTATGGTGGCGTTGGGCGATATCAGAATGATGTAGATAAAACCAGTTTCTTAAGTTATGACCGTAATTCAGTTAACGTGGGTTGGGGTAAAGAATGGACGCAAGGTATTTCTACTTTAGCATCAGCAAGCTACGCAATCAAAAATTTTGATAAGCCCTCTGATGATATTGCAGATTTCTTTTACCAAACTTATCGTGTTGAAGGCAATGATGACACCCGAGAAGATAAAACAACGTCATTAGGCTTTCAAGTGTGGAAACGTGACTTGACTCTTATGGGTTTAACCCCCCGTCTAGTCCTTGATTATGAAAAGACTTCAAGTAACTTTAAATATTATGATGATCGTACTGACAAAACCGCCACCATTTTATTTACGAAGTCATTTTAATTGTCGTCTCAACTCTTAGTTATAAAAAAACCTCGCATTTAAGGCGAGGTTTTTGTTGTTTATAAATTAAAACGTGAAGTTAGTAAATCATTAAAGATTAGCTTCCATTTCTTCAAATTTAGCAGAAATAGTATCACTTGGCTTAGCAGTAGCTAAACTAACAACTACAATGGCAATACAGCTTAAGATGAAGCCTGGAATGATAGCATATAACCAGTCATTAAGATGGGTACCATCAGCAGTTTCAAAGCCTGCATAAATCCATATTATAACAGTCAAAGCACCTACAATCATGCCTGCCAAAGCACCATTACGGTTCATACGTTTCCACATTAGACTTATAATTACCAATGGACCAAATGCGGCACCAAATCCAGCCCATGCATTAGAGACTAGCGTCAATACTGAGCTATCAGGATCAGAAGCTAATAATATCGCTACTACTGCTACCAATACTACTGAGATACGTCCTACTAATACTTGGCGTGCTTCAGGGGCTGTTTTATCAAAAAATAACTTGTAAACATCTCGTGTTAACGAGCTTGAAACAACCAATAATTGAGAAGAAATAGTGCTCATAATAGCTGCTAAAATAGCCGCCAACAAGAAACCAGACACTAAAGGATGAAACAAGAAGTCGGTAAACACTAAGAAAATTGTTTCAGGGTCATCTAAAGTCATAGCCGTTTTTTGAACATAAGCACGACCTGCAAAGCCAGTCATTAATGCGCCAACTAAACTCACTATCATCCAGCTCATACCAATACGACGAGCAGTCGGCACATCTTTTACAGAGCGAATGGCCATAAATCGAACGATGATATGCGGTTGACCAAAATAACCTAATCCCCATGCCATTAAGGATAAGATACCTAAAAATGTCATGCCGCTAAAGATGTTAAGCATCTCTGGGTCAATATTGCGAATGGCATTGGTCGTTGCACCTACGCCACCAAGATCACTAAAAGCAACTACTGGCACAATAATCATTGCCAGCAGCATAATAATGCCTTGTACAAAATCTGTGGTAGATACCGCAAGGAATCCACCAAATAAAGTATAGCAAACCACAACGCCTGCAGTGACCCATAGACCCGTACTATAAGACATACCTAAAGCACTATCAAATAATTTGCCACCACCCGCTAAACTTGCTGCGGTATAAACGGTAAAGAATAAGATAATAACGATAGCTGAAATAACACGCAGTAGATGCGATTTGTCTTCAAAACGATTGGCGAAGTAGTCGGGTAAGGTGATTGCATTATCAGCAATTTCGGTATAAACACGCAATCTAGGTGCTACTAACAGATAGTTGGCAAAAGCTCCAATAGTTAAACCTAAAGCAATCCAAATACTGACCACACCTGAGCTATACATGTAGCCAGGTAGACCTAATAATAGCCAACCTGACATGTCAGATGCCCCTGCAGATAAGGCCGCTACGCTTGGGCTTAAATTTCGACCACCCAACATATAGCCAGCAGAGTCATTATCAGCTTTGAAATAAGCCCAAATCCCGATAGCAATCATCAATAAAAAATAAAGGGCGAGCGATACTAACACCCCGGTATCAATTCCATTCATAATATAATCCTTATGTAATATTTTTCTTAATATAAAAAACCATTATGTTTTTTTGTCATAATGGTTCTTTTAAATAAATCAAAAGAGTATTAGCAGAAGTTAATAGGACGATATCAAATAATTTGAAAGCTTATTCACTCATAGCTTTACAAGCTTGATGTATTAGGGCGTGTTGAACATTGTGATAAAAAGAAGGTGACAAAAAAATAGCAAAC
>NZ_JAGLBC010000145.1 GCF_018260395.1 Psychrobacter sp. | reverse complement strand
TGTGAGTAAGCATTTAATCTAAATTGCAGTTACACAGAATTCGGGATGGGCTCGATTTCAATCGCATAACCTTAACTTGAAGAATAATTAAATGACCCTCATAAACTTAAAAATATCATTTGTAAAATAGCCTAAGCTAGTATTAGTAGCCCTATCTGGTTAACTGCTTAGAAAACCAAATACTCTCAATTATAATAAAAGTGATTTAGAACCTATGGCTGTTGTATTAGCCTTTGAGTCGCTTTCCCCAAATAAGCTAATAAAGCCAAAAATATATGACTAAAGACAGTAATGACATTCATAGCGAATCTAAGATTGCTATCACTGCAAATAATGAATTACAAACCGCTGAGCATCTTGAAAAGTTGCCAGTACTCGCCAAAGACCGTTACTTCTTAGAGCGTTTGCAACGCGAGTTAAGTCGTCCTACAAAGAGTCCTAACCTTAAAGCATTGGCTGAAAAACAAGCCAGCTTTGATAAAATAAAGGCACGCTCACAGCAAGCGGTACAAGAACGTATTAATAGTATACCGTCTGATTTAGTGCAAAGACTCAATGCAGAATTACCAGTTAGTAAGCGAGCGGAAGATATCATTCAAGCGATTCATGATCATCAAGTGATAATCGTGGCGGGTGAGACTGGCTCTGGTAAAACAACCCAACTACCGAAACTTGCCATGATGGCAGGCCGAGGTATTACCGGTCAAATAGGGCATACTCAGCCAAGACGATTGGCCGCCAGAAGTGTTGCAAACCGAATTGCAGAAGAGTTGGGTGAGCAATTAGGTAACACGGTTAGTTTTAAGATACGCTTTAACGAGCAAGGTACAGCAAAATCTGTCGTTAAATTAATGACTGATGGTATCTTACTTGCCGAACTGGGTCATGATCGCTTTTTAAGCCGTTACGACACAATTATTATCGATGAGGCGCACGAACGTAGCCTTAATATTGACTTTATAATGGGCTACCTAAAGCAGCTACTGCCAAAACGTCCTGAACTAAAAGTCATTATTACTTCAGCCACATTGGATACCAAGCGTTTTAGTGAGTATTTTTCGCAGTACGATAAGGTGAAAAAGCGTAGCATACCTGCGCCTGTTATCAATGTAGAAGGTCGCGGCTATCCAGTTGAAGTTCGCTATCGTCCATTAACTGATACCCCAGTTACAAGCTCTGATGACGATAGTTATGATGACTTCGAAGACAATCTACCACGCGCAGTTGTAGCAGCCGTAGAAGAATGTTTTGAAGATGCCAATGCTAAGGGTCATCCTGAGCATGCTGATATTCTAATTTTTGCAGCAACTGAGGCTGAAATTAGAGAAATGCAAGAGGTATTGATTGCCCATGGACCGCGTCATACTGAAGTGTTGCCTCTGTTCGCGCGTCAAACCTATGCAGAACAGCAAAGAATTTTTCAACCTTCAGGACGTGGCAGACGTATTGTTATCGCAACTAACGTTGCTGAAACCGCATTAACGGTGCCTGGTATCCGCTATGTAATTGACTTGGGTTTTGCACGTATCTCTCGTTATTCATACCGTTCACGAGTTCAGCGTTTGCCCATTGAGGCCATTTCTCAAGCTGCTGCAAACCAGCGTAAAGGTCGTTGTGGACGTGTGGCACCAGGTGTATGCGTTCGTCTGTATAGTGAGGAGGACTTTGAGAGTCGTCCAGAGTTTACAGAGCCTGAAATCCTGCGAACCAACTTGGCGTCAGTTATTTTACAAATGGCTAGCTTGCGCTTGGGTACTGTTGAAAATTTTGATTTTATTGAGCCCCCAGATAGTCGCTTAATTAAAGATGGCCGTAAGCTTTTGGATGAATTGGGAGCAATTGAACTAAAGAATCCTGACAGCCAAAAACCAGTAGCAAAGCAAACTTTAAACGAAGTTAAACTAACTCATATTGGTCAAAAAATGGCCCGCATGCCAATTGACCCAAGGCTGGCTCGAATGCTGGTAGCTGGTAATGAATTTGATTGTATGCTTGAGATGTTGATTATTGTTGCCGCTTTAGCCGTACAAGACCCTCGTGAGCGTCCAGCTGAAAAAAGGGCTCAAGCGGATCAGAAACATGCTATTTTTCGTCAAGAAGATTCTGACTTCTTGTTTTATTTAAGTTTATGGAACGCTTTATATAGTGGTGGCAACAATAAATTAAGTAACAGCCAGCGTAAATCCTTTGCTAAAAAAAATTATTTGAGTTTCCCTCGGTTGCGTGAGTGGGAGAAAACCTATCGTCAACTTGAGCAAATGGTTACTGACTTAAAGCTTCTTTCTGATTATGGTTCAGATAAGAAGTTAGGCAATAATTCCAACAATATCAATAATCAAAAATATTCAAAAGGCAAGCATAAGGGAAATGATAATCAGCCGATTAAAATGGCTCAGAGTGTTGCCAGTGATTTAATTGTCGATAAGACCAATTTAGACAGTGTTGATATTAACCAAGAACAACGAGTGGTTAAATATGCCAACTTGCATAGAGCGTTGCTAACTGGACTGTTATCCGTTATTGCCCATAAGACGGATCAGCGTGGAGAGTATCTAGCTGCCCGTCAGCAAAAAGCCAAAATTTTCCCTGCAAGTACCGTATTTAAACAAGTCCCTGCTTGGGTAATGGCGTTTGAAATTGTCGAAACGTCACAAGTATTCCTACGCACGGTGGCAAAAATTGAACCTGAGTGGATTATTTCAGCCGCAGGTAATTTGCTTAAGTATCATTATTTTGAACCACATTGGTCTAAGAAAACAGGCCGTGTACGTGCTTATGCCCAAATCAGTTTGTTTGGCCTAATAGTGGTTGCTAAACAGTTGACCAATTATGAGCAAATTAACTTAGAGGAGTCACGAGAAATCTTTATCCGTGATGGTCTAGTTACTGGTAATTTAGGTCGTCAAGCGCCTTTTTTACAACATAATATGGATAAGATTGCTGACGTAGAGCGGATTGAAGAGAAACTACGTCGTCGAGATTTATTGGTTGATGAAGAAGATCTATATCAATTTTATGAGCGTAAAATACCTAGCCATATTGCCAGCCGTAAAGCATTTGAAGACTGGCGTGCTGAGGTTGAAAAAGAAGACCCTAAATGTCTATTCTTTACTGATGAGGATGTTTTAAAGGAGACAGCGCCAACTACTGGTGAGTTCCCCGAAGTTTGGCAGTTAGGTGACCTGAAGTTACCACTCAAGTATGTGTTTGATCCTGCTTCTGAAGATGATGGTGTGACTATCCGAGTACCGCTTGCCGCCTTGCCACAATTGGATGCCATTGAATTATTGTGGGGTGTCCCAGGATGGCGATATGAATTGGTATTACAGCTTTTAAAATCCTTACCTAAAGACATACGTCGTAAAATTGTGCCTATACCTAATACTGCGGACGACTTGTTTGACGAGTTGCAAGAGAATCATCAAGCAGGCCTATTAAATCAGTTGTGCCAAGCTTTACAGCGCCGCAGCATTATTGGTGTAAAACCTCAAGATTTTAATCCTGCTTCAATTGACCGTTATTTGCAGCCACAAATTTGTGTGGTTGACGATAAGAAACGTATTATTGAAAAAGGTCGTGATCTAAAAGCACTACAACAGCGACATGCTAATAAGACAAGCCAAGCTTTATCAACTAATAGTGACACCCAAGGGGTACACACCCAATTTCCTGAACATTATAAATTCAGTAAAAACCGTCATAGTGCCGGTATTGTCATGAAGGAGTTTTCTGCACTGGTAGCTGACGTAGCGGGTGATGCGGTTACCATTCATCAGTTTACTGATGTTACCGCAGCCTTAAAAGCGCATCGTAAAGGCGTGCTTACTCTCATTCGATCTAAGCTTGGAGCCAAACAAAAACAGTTAACCAGTCAGATTGACAAGACCTTTAAATTAGCGTTTGCACCTTTAGGCGATATGGATAAGCTAAAAACTATCGTAGTCGATGCTACTTTAGATGCCGTCTTAGAAGTACATGCTCCTAAATATAGTGATCATCTAGAGGAACTGCCCGATAATGCTGATAAGATAGCAGAACGTTTAGCTGCTCAACTGCCACTTGATGATTCTGAGTTTGCGAAGACAAGTGAGGCAGTGCTAGGACAGTTTTTATTAGAGGGGCAAACCGTTCTTAAGCTTCTTAAAGACGTTTATGCACGTTGGCAACGTATACGTCGTAGTTTATTGATGTTAGATCGTGAAGTATTTGGCGAGTCTATTGATGATATTGAAGATCAACTCGATGATATGCATTTATCAGACTTTGTTTATCGTATGGATTATGAGCATTGGCAACAGTATCCGCGTTATTTAGAAGCTCTTGAGGTGCGTATCGAACGCCTAGAGCATAACTTAGATGGCGATTTGGACGCTGTATATGAGCTTGATACTCATATGGAGCGTTTGGCCGGACGTGCCGATGATGAGAGCATCAGTGAGTATCGCTGGCTAGTAGAGGAGTTTCGCATTCAGCTGTTTGCTCAGCCTATGAAAACCCGTCAAGCAGTTTCTCAAAAGCGTCTAAATACGATGTGGGAAAATGTTAACGCGCGTAGATAGAATAAATTAATTAAATAATTAACCTAAGAGAAACAACAAAAGCGAGCTTATATATTTAGCTCGTTTTTTTTATTCGCTTAAATCAACCCGTGTTTATCCCTTAAAGTTTGTAGTTCTAATTTATAGGTCTTAACGACTAAGTTTAATCAAAGTCATTTTTTAAAACTACAAAATAGTTGATAGGTAAGATTAAGATTACAGTCCAATTGAAAGATTAAAGTTTTAAGAAAATGAGAATTAAATAATATGATAACTTCAGATAAAGATAATCTGTCAATTAAGATTGCTAAGGACATATATAGTTATCTACAGTCAAATAATATTGCAATAGATTGCTATACTATAACCTATGAAATACTAGCGCTTCAGTTATTAGACAGGGTTAAAGAAGACGAAAGAGTCGAAAACCTTTTCAAAAGTGATATACATCAAGAGGTATCCGATCCAAAATCAGAGTGCTTTAATCCTATAAAAGCCATAATTTTTTTAAAAGATAAACATTATGATGAAGCATGTTGGTTAAGCTTTTTGTTGATATATACCGATGATAGTGACGAGTCGGATTGGGCATTTATGCGAAAGCTATATGGCGCTGAGGGTTTGGGCTTAAAGACAGCTTTGACATGGGAGGTAGTAAACGATGCACCTCATTTATTAAGTGACCGATTAGATGAGTTAGTAACTGCATTGGCAGAAAGTCATCCTAAGCCTAAGTTTGGTCATCATAGAGCTTATGAATCTCTAAAGCATTTGCCAATGGTATTCACAAGTTATATTGGATTTATACATGAGCAGGGCGGACATGAGGCTGCGTTTGGATTAAAAGATAAGTCAGTAGACAGAACTGATTATTTCAAAACACGATATGATCTCATTCGTCAAAATGTGTATCGTTTCGGTAGGTTATCAACCTTTGAGTTTTTATGCCTACTTGGCAAAATGCGCTTAGCCGATGTTGAGCCAAACAGTTGCTATATTGCTGAGGCCAGTGGTCCTAAACGAGGGGCAAGGTTGCTATTTGGGATGTTAAGTAATGAGCAGTTAGACGAGCATGCCATAGGTTTAGCAAATTATTTAGAGGTCAGCTATCAACAGTTAGAGGCAGCGCTTTGTCATTGGCAGAAGTCACCGAACAGATTCATAAAACATCGCTAGTTAATGAAGCTTTATGACTTGACTGTAGGGTGACTTACTTAATTAGCATCCGCTTATTAACT
>NZ_JAGLBC010000017.1 GCF_018260395.1 Psychrobacter sp. | reverse complement strand
TAAGTTATAAATTATTCCCAATGATTTAACAAAAAATGCCTAACATGATGTTAGGCTTTTTTATACGTCATATTATAGACATTTAAAACATTACCATTTATAAGCTTTAACTAACCTGCCTTTAACATGGTTTGCAGACTTTCTACAACGTTCTTAGATTTTACATGCGCACTTAACTTTTGCAGCTGCTGCTTTGCATCTTCACGCATTGGTTCAGCCAAGGTGTACCATCGAGACAGTGTCTGTAATAAGCGTGAGGCCATGACTGGATTGGTTTCATCAAGTTTTTGCACCACACCAATATATAGCTCTATACCCTCTTTAGTCCACAACTTAGTTGGTTGGGCAGCAAAACTTCCGACTACGGCACGAATTCTATTCGGTGTGCCCCAATCGAAATCTTTACGATCAATAAGAGCAGTAATATCGGCTATCGGAGCATTTAAATCTCCTGCCTGAACACTAAACCATAAGTCCATTACCAAGGCTTCATTGTTAAAGCGCTGATAAAAGTCTTCAAGTATCGTATCCTTTTTAGGATGGTTATGATTAACCATCGCACTTAATGCGCCTAAACGCTCAGTCATACAACTGGCATTTTGATACTGATTATAAGCCCAATCCTGCGCTTCATCTATACCAGCTGTAAGAGCCATATCTAATACCACATTTCGTAGAGTACGCTTACCTCTAGCTTCTGGCGTGTCTACATACGCTTCTATAGGAAGCTGCTTATATAATTTTTGCCAATCATCTTGCATACAATTGGCTAAACTTAATTTTAGTGCATCGCGCTTATGTTTCATGATTGTAGGTTGGTAGTCATTATTCACTGCAGATGCTAACTCTCTTTCTGCAGGTATGTCTAATATTCTAGCCGCCAACATCGCATCTTCATTCGCTAAACTTAAAAATGCTTTTTTAACCGCTGATAGATAAACATCTGGCTCGTTATCTTGTAAGAGAATTTGATTTACTAAAGCTTGTGCACTTTGCCACTGGTTAAAACCATTAATTTCATGAGCCAATAAAAATGCTAAATCAGCTTCATTATACTGATACTTCATTTGTACAGGCGCACTAAAGTCACGAAGTACCGAGACCACAGGTTCAATTCCTTCAACTGTGACTACATTGTCAAAGACAAAGTCTTGGGTTTCTTGCTCAAGCATTAGCAGTCGCTCTTCAATTAGCTCTCCGCTAGTTCTATCGAATAAAGCTGTATTGACTGGTATAGGCAAAGGTTTCGGCACATCAAAACCTTCTACATGACGCGTTTTTTGAGATAAGGTAACAATTAGCTTGCCTACATTATCATCATCTAATTCGAAGCTTTGACGACCTGATACTTCTGGCGTGCCAGGCTGAGTGTACCAATCAATAAAGTGCTCAACAGATTGACCATTCGCACTCAATGCAGATAACCAATCTTCTACTGTGACTGCCTGACCATCATAACGCTCAAAATAGGTATCAGTACCTTGACGATACTTGTCGCCTAATGTATTGGCTAACATTCGCACCACTTCTGCCCCTTTTTCATAAACAGTGGTGGTATAAAAGTTATTAATTTCAACAAAGCTGCTCGGACGTGGAGGATGTGAAAGTGGTCCTGCATCTTCTGTAAACTGATAAGCACGTAACATTGACACATCATCAATACGCTGTACAGCTGGTGACTGTTGATCTGCTGAGAATGACTGATCACGATATACAGTAAGACCTTCTTTTAAACATAATTGAAACCAATCACGACAAGTGACTCGATTACCAGTCCAGTTGTGAAAGTATTCATGTGCAATTATAGATTTGACACTAAAACTACGAGCATCTGTGGTCGTCTCTGGGCTAGATAGCACACAAGAAGTATTAAAAATATTAAGCCCTTTATTTTCCATTGCGCCCATATTAAACTGGCTTACCGCCACAATCATGTAGCGATCTAGATCATAGGCTCGGCCATAATTGACTTCATCCCAATGCATAGAGTCTTTCAAGGCTTGCATTGCCAAATGACATTTATCGATATCATAACTCTTTGCAAAGATTTGAAGTTTAACGTCACGGCCTTCGCTAGTGGTATAACTGTCTTCTAGCACTGCTAGGTCGGCGAATACACAAGCAAATAAATAACTTGGTTTCTTACTAATGTCGTACCATACTGCGTAATGACGACTATCATCACCTTCAACCTCACCTGACGCAATAAGATCGCCATTGGCCAATAATGTTGGGAACTTTTTATCCGCTTCTAATCGAGTGGTAAATACAGATAATACATCTGGGCGGTCTGGAAAATAGGTTATTTTGCGAAAACCTTCAGGCTCACATTGGGTGACATACATCACATCATCACCCTCGCCAGCAATATAAAGCCCTTCAAGTTCAGTATTTTTATTAGGATAATGTCGTACTTTAACCTTGACTACAGCTTTATCAGGAGCGTTTTCAATGACAAGCTTTTCTTTATCTAATAGATAGTCTGTAGGTTGTAATACTTGGTCATTGACACTAATTGATATCAACTCCATGTTTTGGCCTAGGAGTTCCAAGTTACCTGTATGCTGTCTCAGCATAGTCATCACACTATCTACGGTAGCGTAATCATCAAACATTCTGATATCAAGCTCGACCTTTTCTACTGAGTAGCTAGGCGGAGTATAATCTTTTAGATAAATTCGCTCAATTCCAGTCCCACTATCCGCCTCATTTGCTTCAACTGTTTTAGGGTTATTTATTGGTGCATCTGGGGTCAAACTATCTACGATCATAGCGTTGTCTTTAGCGTCTGTCTGCGTTAAATCTGTCATAAAATTCTCTATATTAAACAATTAATTTTTTATAATATTTTCTTAAGCTTATCGAAATATGGTACTTACTACTTATAAAGTGCTTACTACTTTAATTAAATAGTCTCTATTTTATTTAGCACTAAGTAATTTAGAACTATGCTATTTAAACTAAGCTATTTAGCACTATGTTATTTAGTACGGTAAATTAAATTCAGTATCAGTATTGCTTATATCACTAGCTATTTAAAAATTAGCCATAGGCTTTATATTGTAACATTCTGACTTATTTTAAACCTATCCGTGCAAAAATATGTTATCTATAGCTTTATACAATCCTTGAAAATATCCTTTTTATAATTTAAACATCAAACTATTGAATAGCTGTTTATACTATTTCTATTCAAAATATTCCTAAAACTATTAAGTGTGAATCATGTCAACGAATAACTTCCTGCCTGCATCATCAATTGATTTTATAGCCCTACACATTTTGCAAGTAATTGATCAATTGTCTAAACCAATTCAATCTCAGCACATTAATAAAAAAGTAAATGCCGTTAACAATTCTAATGCTATAAAAAATCCTAATATCAATATCAACGACAGTGACAGTGAAGATAAATTGGCCCTGTCTGTCTTACTGGTTAGTGATAATTCAATAAACGCTAACATTAGCCAGTTTTTGACAAAAAACAGTCCGCAAACCATAGTTAAAAATTTAACCATTAATGAGTTTAGTAGCAGTCCTTTTGATAAGCGATATGCTTTAGGCTGCCTAATTATTCCTAGCATAATAAGAAACTTAAACAATGATGCCACAGGCGTTGTTTGTGAGGTTAAAGACTTAGCTAATTTGAATAATATTGCAATACGACTAAGAGATTTATTTGCGGAACAAAGTTTAATTTTAACTTATGCTTCATCAAGTGAACTTAATTTTAATTGCTTAGGCTATATTCCATTACCCATTGAAACTTCTGATAACTCTCCAAGCCTAATAAGTTGGCAATTTAACCTTTATGACTATAAGCATCGACCTGATTGGCTAAATTCTAAATATTGGGCCAACCCTGAAAACTTTGACAAATATCGATGGTAAAGAATGTGTATTAAAGAGTATTAACAGGTTGAACACAATATTTTTTAGATTATTTATTGCTCAAATGAGGCATTAATAATAGGTATTAACAGAACATTAAGATAGAATAATCGTTTAATATTTTTAAGTCTTGCCATTATCACGTTATAATTTACAGTAAGACTACTTACAAAAAGTAACATCTGCTTTTATATGTGCTATATTTACAACTAAAGAAGTTAGACATTACTTTAGTGTTAAATGATGAGCGTTTTAATACAATATAATCATCATAAAAAGCTCACAACACCTTTAGAAATCTGAGGATCTAATATGTATTCATCATTAAAAATTTCAGCTATCAGCGTAGTTTCAGCTGCCTTATTAACCACTGTAGGTTGTGCTAGTAAGCCAAGAAATTCAGAGTTCGTTGTTGCACCTATGGCTGTGCCTGGTAATGCAGCTTATCAAACTGCACCTTTGGTGAATAACTCTGCTGAAGTTCAAGCTGCTGCACAAAGCGTTCGTAGTGTTGTTCGTTTTGCTTTTGATAGTAGTCAAGTGGATGCTGAAGCTGCCAAAGTTCTAAATGAGCAAGTAGATTTCTTAAAGAAATTTCCTGATGCTGTAGTGTTAGTAGCTGGTCATACCGATGAACGTGGTAGCCGTGAATACAATCATGCATTAGGTGAGCGTCGTGCACAAGCCGTTAAAAATTATCTTGCTTCGCAAGGTGTTAACGATGCTCGGGTTCAGACGATTAGCTATGGCGAAGATCGTCCAGCTGCTGCCGGTTCAGACGAAGCTTCTTATGCTCAAAACCGTAGAGCTGAATTGTCATATTAATTCAATAAAAGTTAAATAATTGGTTATTAATGTCAGCATTTTTTATAATCATTATAAACCCAGCTTAAGCTGGGTTTTTCGTATTAGCACTTTAATATATTTATGATGTATAAACCTATTATTAATGCTCTATGCCTTAAAGCTTTAAGTTTAAACCAAACTTATTATTTTGGTTTTAGTGATAAAGGTGAAAGCTTACCTCTGCATGACTATAATTCTTCAGCTTGGATAGCAGTATCTTCATATAATTATGCCAATGATAACAACACTACACAGGCTAATAGATTTAATTATCCAAATTCAAAAACCAAATCTTTTAAGCTTAGAACCCAAAAACTAGCCGTCAGACAATTATGCTATCATCTTATATCTGAACTAATAAAAGGGCTGAAATTTAAGCCTATCAACGCCCTCAAAATTGAAGTCTTAAAAACTCATAGTATAAAACTATTAGAAGATAGCTATCCTTTTCGTCTTCTACCTTTTAATTATTACGTTTGCTTTAGTCATTCTGATGACATGATTGCTTGTGCTATACACAAAAATCTACCTATTGGAATAGACTTGGAAACCAATCAAATATCCTCTTTAATAGCAAAACGTTTTTATACTAAAGACGAAAACCAATGGATACTCGGATTAAGTTCAAAAGAACAACCTGTAGCTTTGAAGATATTATGGATGTTAAAAGAAGCTTCTATAAAACTTTATAATTATAAAGAAGCTAACTTGATATCTGGTCTTAATAAAAATTTGCTTATTCAGGCGCAGCATCTTATGCCAGAAGACATCATAAATATAAAGAAGGATTTAAGTATCTTTCATTCTAATGACAAAAAATCTAACATTAAATCTATTCAACTTGAAAATGCAACATACTTATATATCGCTTCTAAAAATCTTGTAGCCATATGGTAGATTTTTATTATATGAACTAGATAAATGCCTATTGAAGAAAATAGCATATTACAAACAGTAAGAAAATAAAAAAAGCACCCCCGAAGGGATGCTCTTTTACAATTTTAACTGGTTCAATAATTAGAAGCGGTAAGTTAATCCAGCTTTAACAATCGGATACCAAACGTCTTGATCTTCGATATTTTTCTTAGCAGCTTGAGCTAGACCTGGAGTAACAGCACCAGTAGTAGTTACATTAGCATCTACATTACCCATATAAGCTGCACCAAGCTCACCAAATAGACCCCAGTTTTGGTTAATGTTTGGACGATAACCAACAGTTAAATAAGGAGCAAGCTTGTTTTTATTCTCAACATCAACATTTACAGTTGCACCATTATTGATATCATATTCATTGCCGTCAATTTTAACAGTGGTCTTACCATTGGTAGGCGTTAAAGCAGCTTTCAATTTATTATCTGGAACAATGATACCAGTACCAACCGTAAAGTTATTGGCAAATGGACGTAAATTAACGCCTAAATATGGATTGCTGAAGTCAGCATCATATTTCATATCACCCTTGAAATTACCCCAACCGTCACCTAGTACTTTACCCCAGTTGATCCAAGAATCACTAGCGTCTAAATCTTTAGTACCGTCATCTTTAAAACCGTTCCAACCAGCAGTTAGTTCAGTAGTTTCGTTAAGACCCCAAGCAACGTTAGCACCGTAACCTAAAGTACCAATTTCAGCACTTACAGCTGCAGGATGAGTAACAGTATTGAATAAAGTTTTAGTTGTACCAACTACAGCACCTGTAGTATTAGCGATAACGCCAGCATTTTGATCATATTGATAAGCAACTGGCTGAGCTTCAACAACAACTACTTGATCGGCTGCCATCGCCATAGAAGAACCAAGTACTGCAGTTGTGATAGCTGATAATTTAAGAAGTTTCATAATATCTCCAAAGAATATAATTAAGTTAAACCATGATTTAATGTCTAATATGCAAAAAGCAATCCGAACTGCTTAATTATAAGATTTGTGGTAGTCACTTAACTGTCCACTAGTTTATAAAGATAGCTCGAATTGCTCATCCATGAGACACCATAGAGGTTTCTCGAATCCATGTGTATATTAAACACTTTTTTACAATTTTTGTCATCCCCTTAAAGTTGCCTTTTAATAGGGATTCTGTAATTTTTACTTACAATTTGTAATTTGCATTGTATTTTACACTATTGTTTAGAGAAATATCTATTTTTAATAAATTCATTTCTCAATTTAAAACTAATGAATATACTAAGACTCAAGATGACTTTAAACATTACTTCTATTACAATAAGCATTGCCGAGAGGTGTTGCATCAGTATCATTATCAATCGTATGAAGCGTTAATATCACTTTAATACCTCGCTTTAATACCTTGCGACCCAATGATACTGTCAGGCTCGGTCTGCTCATTTTTATATGAAATTGATTCAGTTTATGTTCAAATGTTCTGATTTGAATAAATAGATATTAAATTCAATTCATTTTTTAGTATATAGAAATTATCATTTACATTCCTAACTAATTGATAGCAATATTTATTTTAGGTGTTCGGATGATAATTAAGCTTATTTAACCATAATAATACTTGGCTGTAGCTTTTGAGCAAACAACGACACCTGCGTTTCTTTCACCTTAATTATTTATAAATACCAAGGAGCTCGAGATGGACGCAGTGTCTAATATCGATTCAAAAACCAATCTAGAAAATCTTAACGATTACAAAGTAGCGGATATAAGCTTAGCGGATTATGGACGCCGTGAAATATCATTAGCAGAAGCTGAAATGCCTGCGCTAATGGGCTTACGTAAGCGTTATAGCCAACAACAACCACTTGCAGGGGCAAAGATCTTAGGTTGTATTCATATGACCATTCAAACAGCCGTGCTTATCGAAACTTTAGTAGCCCTAGGTGCAGAAGTACGCTGGACATCCTGCAATATATTCTCAACTCAAGACCATGCTGCTGCTGCAATTGCAGCAAGTGGTGTGCCTGTATTCGCTTGGAAAGGCGAAACTGAAGAAGAGTATGAATGGTGCTTACGTCAACAATTGTATGTTGGTGGTGAAGAGAGTGGTCAATTATGGGATGCAAACTTAATCCTTGATGACGGCGGCGACTTAACAGCACTTATTCATAATAACTATCCGCAAATGTTAGATACCATAAATGGTATTTCAGAAGAAACCACCACAGGTGTTCACCGCTTAATCGATATGCTTAATAAAGGCACTTTAAAAGTACCCGCTATTAACGTAAATGATGCCGTTACTAAGTCAAAAAACGATAATAAATATGGTTGCCGTCACAGCTTAAACGATGCTATTAAACGTGCTACTGATATGCTTCTTGCCGGTCGCCGTGCTTTAGTTATAGGTTATGGCGATGTGGGTAAAGGGTCAGCCCAAAGCTTACGTCAGGAAGGCATGATTGTTCGTGTTTCTGAAGTAGATCCAATTTGTGCTATGCAGGCATGTATGGACGGCTACGAGTTGGTCTCTCCTTATATTGATGGCAATAACACCAATTCAGCTGATAGCGTCAATTCTCGCTTATTACAAGATACAGATTTAATCGTAACTACCACTGGTAACTACCATGTGTGTGATAAGCATATGCTTGCAGCCTTAAAGTCAGGTGCGGTGGTTTGTAATATCGGTCATTTTGATACCGAAATTGACACTCAGTTTATGCGTGACACTTGGAAGTGGGTTGAAATTAAGCCACAAGTTCATCAAGTTTATCGTTCAGAAAATGACGGTGATTATTTGATTCTTCTAGCTGAAGGTCGTCTGGTAAACTTAGGTAATGCTACCGGTCACCCTTCACGTATAATGGACGGATCTTTTGCAAACCAAGTATTGGCTCAAATGTATTTACATGAAGATAAGTTCTCAGAGCTACCTGAAGATCAACGTACTAATAGCTTATACGTTAAAGTATTGCCGAAGAAGCTTGATGAAGAGGTAGCTGCTGCTATGGTTGCAGGCTTCAATGGTGTGATGACCAAACTGACCCCTAAACAAGCTGAGTATCTAGGTGTTCCTGTTGAAGGTCCATTTAAGCCAGATAACTATAAGTATTAGTTTGACGGTATATTTGTTTGACAGTATAAGTGTTTGTTTGACAGTATAAGTAACAATTAAGCTTAAAAAGCCTATTAACTATAATCTTATATTTAGCATTAGATACATAGAGTGCAAGTTATAATACTTATTAGATATGAAAAAAAGAGTCAGATTTGCTTATAATTAAACAAGCTTATATTTAGATTGGTTTGTCCTTAAAATTTATTATACCAAAGGCTGAGAAATTATTATTAATTTCTCAGCCTCTTATTAGGGCAACGAAAATATTCATCAAGGACTGAACATGAACAAACCTAATTTTTCATTTGAGTTTTTCCCCACCAAAACAGATGACGGGGTGACTAAATTAAGTCAAACTTTTGACGCATTAAATGAGTTATCTCCTGCTTTTTTTTCAGTAACTTATGGTGCTGGCGGTACTACCCGTGAACGTACTATTGGCATAGTAGAAACTCTTCAAAAACGTTCTAACACTCCTATTGCACCTCATATCTCATGTATTGGAGATGACAAAGCAGTCATAGCAGAATTATTAGATTATTATAAATCTATTGGTATCAATCGTATCGTCGCTTTACGTGGTGACTTACCGTCAGGTCAGGTCGGCATGGGCGAATTACCTTTTGCTGTGGATTTAGTACATTTTATTCGTGAACACACTGGTGATCATTTTCATATAGAAGTGGCCGCTTATCCAGAGATGCATCCTCAAGCCCGTAGCTTCGATGCCGATATCCAAAACTTAATTAATAAATTTAATGCTGGTGCAAATTCAGCGATTACTCAATTCTTTTATAATGCGGAAAGTTATTTATATCTGCGTGATGCGCTGGAAAAACGTGGTATTGATACCAGTCTAAATCGTTTGGTAGCGGGAATCATGCCGATTATCAATTCTAGTAATTTGATCCGTTTTGCTGATGGCTGTGGCGCTGATATTCCTCGATATATTCGTAGACAATTGTCAGATTATGGCGATGATCGAAAAGCGATACGTGAGTTTGGCTTCGAGGTTGTTCACCGTCTATGCGAAATTCTAATTAATGAAGGCGTGCCTGCCCTTCATTTCTATACCATGAACCGTATTGAACCTAACAAACGCCTGGTTGAATCTTTAGGCCTAACTTCTATCAGTACAAAGGCATAATCGAATGCGCCGTTTTTTTTACAATCTCAACTCACTTCAAACAGTTACTCAATCTGCTACTTTCAATGGTAGTAGTGTTATTGATGGTGAGCGAGCGGCATTAAATAAATTGGCTATAGGTAGCCTGATTACTTTAACTGATGATATCTATTACCATTGGTGCCGAGTCCTACGCGCTAAGGTGGGTGATCAAAGCCAAATCTTTGACGGTTTAGGCGGTCAAACTACTATTGAGCTTGAAGCTATTGACAAAAAGTCTGCTCAAGCACGTTTGTTACACCATGATAATATTGATAATAGCTCAAATTTTTATAGTACTATTGCTATCGTTATGAGTCGTGGCGATAAAATGGACTATGCCATTCAGAAGTCTACCGAATTAGGGGCTACTGCTATTCAACTTCTTACTAGTCAACATGGGGAAGTTAGATTAAAGGCCAATCAGGTTGATAAAAAACTTAACCATTGGCAACAAGTAGCTATATCCGCCTGTGAGCAATGCGGTCTTAACCGCCCGCCTTTGGTTTTATCGCCATTCTCTATCGAAGAGTGGTTCGTGCAATTACAACTGAAACCACAGCTTGACCTACACGATGAGGTTAGCTATATACTTGATGACAGCTACTATCAGAATTATTTAAAACAGGCCCCCCTACCATTAGTTATGGCTGTGCCTAGCCAACAGGAATTGCAAAAGCTTGATATCGATGCATGTATTCATAAGCATTTTAATTTATCCACTCGACAAAACATTACCTCGGAATCAAAACCTAGATTTGATATTCTAATTGGTGCTGAAGGTGGCTTATCTGAATTGGAATATGCTAAAGCTCGTGAGTTAGGCTTCTTGCCTTGGCAGCTTGGCAATCGTGTACTACGAACTGAGACCGCTCCTGTGGTTGCACTCGCTACTCTTAACTATATTGGTAAATTATATTAGTTGATTGGTGAGTTACATGAGCTTAAGTAACTAAGGTTCTACCGACCCACTATCTTAAATTTGTAAGGTTAAGTCAGTTATCAATTCGCATTTGAACTAACCTTTATCAATTAGTAAAAGTCATACTTAATTAGGCTTCATTTAATTATAAAATACTATATAGTTCTTTATCGAACTTAATTTTTTAAATTAAAAAATTTTTTTGTGACCCGTAAGTCTATGCAAGTGCTTGTAAAATAACGGCTTAGCATCTATCTTTTCATATGTAAAATCATTTTATTTTTGATGATTATAATTTAATATTTGTCAGTTATTATAAGTATTTAGCTGTATAAGTATTTAGCTATATTGACTCTATAATATTAATTATCTGATTATCACTTTAAAAATACTACTTCAACTTTCATAAAACTCTATCTGATTTACTGTCACATTATTTGAAGGCTTATAACAAGCAACTAGCTAAATTAAGTCTCTTCTTATAAATAATTTGATCAGTCTATAACCCTAAGTAATAAACAAAAACCATTCTTTAAGGATAGTCTCATGCAATATAAAACCCCGATTCGTGATATGCAATTCGTTTTACATGAGCTTTTAGATAGTAATGCTCATTATAAAAGCATACCTGAATATGCAGAAGTTGAACAAGATATTATCGACAGCTATATTGAAGCAGCTGCAAGCTTTGCAGAAAATGAAATTGCTCCTTTAAATCGTAGTGGAGATGAAGAAGGCTGTACTTTCAATAATGGTGTGGTAACTACACCTAAAGGTTTTAAAGAAGCCTACAAACAATATTGTGAATTAGGATTCCCCGCTTTAGCTGCTGAAGAAGAGTTTGGCGGTCAAGGCATGCCTATGTCAATAAGTAATGTTGTTAATGAGATCATAGGAACGGCAAACTGGTCTTTTTCTATGTATCCAGGTTTATCACATGGCGCGATTGCTACTCTAGAGCATCATGGTACTGATGAGCAAAAAGCGACTTATTTGAAAAAGATGGTTAGTGGCGAATGGTCAGGCACAATGTGCTTAACAGAAGCACACGCCGGTTCAGACTTAGGTATTATTCGTACCAAAGCAGAACCAAAAGGTGATGGCACTTATGCGATTACTGGTCAGAAGATATTTATTTCTGCCGGTGAACACGATATGACAGACAATATTATCCATATCGTATTAGCACGTTTACCAGGTGCTCCAGCAGGTACTAAAGGTATTTCACTTTTTATCGTCCCTAAAGTTAACATTAATGCCGATGGTAGTTTAGGTGAACGCAATCAAGTTACTTGTGGTTCTATCGAACATAAAATGGGTATCAAAGCTTCTGCAACTTGTGTGATGAACTTTGACGGTGCAACCGGTTACCTAATTGGTCCTGAAAACCGTGGTTTAAACTGTATGTTCACTTTTATGAACGTAGCTCGTATTGGTACTGCTGTTCAAGGCTTGACTGCCTCTGAATTAGCCTTCCAAGGGTCACTTGAATATGCTAAAGATCGTTTAGCAATGCGTTCACTTTCAGGGGTTAAAGCGCCTGATAAAGTAGCTGATCCTATCATCGTACACCCTGCAGTTCGTAACATGCTATTAACTCAAAAAGCATTCGCTGAAGGTGGCCGCGCTTTGGTTTACTATTTATCAATGTTTGCAGATACGGTAGCTAAAGGTAGTGGTGAAGATCAAGTATATGCTGATCAAATGCTGTCGCTACTTACCCCTATCGCAAAAGCATTCTTAACTGAGACCGGCTATGAAGCAGCCAACCATGGCGTTCAAGTTTATGGCGGTCACGGCTTTATCCGCGAATGGGGTATGGAACAGAACGTACGTGATACTCGTATCGCCTGCTTATATGAAGGTACTACTGAAATTCAATCTTTAGACCTTCTAGGCCGTAAGGTGTTGGGCTCTCAAGGCAAAATGTTAGCTAACTTTACAAAAGTAATTCATAAGTTCTGCAAAGAGTACGAAAATGATGAGGCTATGAGTGACTTTATTCGTCCTCTAGCTGAATTAAATACTGAGTGGGCTGACGTAACTGCACGCATTGGTATGCAAGCGACTCAGAACCCAGATTCAGTAGGTGCAGCAGCTGTGGACTACATGTACTTCAGTGGTTATGTGACCCTAGCGTACTTATGGGCACGTATGGTTGCTGTTTCGAACAAGGCTATTGCTAGTGGTACCTCTGAAGTAGATTTCTATGATGCAAAAGTTAAAACTGCTCAGTTCTATTTCACTAAACTATTGCCACGTACTCGTACCTACATAGCACGTATTGATACAGGCGCTGAACCTTACATGAGCATGACAGTAGATCAGTTTGCTTTTTAGTAAATAAGGTTAACTTTTAAACGATTAATCTCTTACTTTTAATCTATATATAGTGTATTGAATAAGTGCTAGTCTACTATGTAGTGCTAGCACTAACCTTATTCGAGATTGACAAATTAATAAGCTACTTCCAAAAAATATAGGACTTTGTATGGCTATTTATAATCCACCTTTAGATGAAATGCGTTTCATGTTAAACGACGTTTTTAACGTTGAAAAATTCTGGCAGGCCAACGAAAAATTAGCTCATGTTGACATGGACACCGTAAACATGGTGTTAGAAGAAATGGCGAAACTTTCAAAAAATGTTTTGCTTCCTTTGAACCGTTCAGGTGATGAAGAAGGCGCTCAGTATCAGGGTGATGGTATGGTAACTACCCCTACTGGTTTTAAAGAGGCTTTCAAGCAGTATGCAGAAGCAGGTTGGATTGGTTTAGGTGGTGATCCTGAGTACGGTGGACAAGGTTTTCCAAAAATGGTGACCATGTTGACTGAAGAAATGGTTTTTACATCTAACCAAGCCTTTGCGTTATATCCTAACCTATCTGTTGGTGCTTCATTATGTTTATTGGAAGCTGCTAGCGATGAACAAAAGAAAATGTATTTGGAAAACATTTACTCAGGTCAATGGTCTGGTACCATGTGTCTGACAGAGCCCCATGCAGGTACTGACTTGGGTATTATCAAAACCAAAGCCGTACCAAATGAAGATGGTAGCTATGCTGTTTCAGGTACCAAAATTTTCATCACTGGTGGTGAGCATGATCTAAATGAAAACATCATTCACTTAGTATTGGCAAAAACACCAAATGCACCGGAAGGCTCTAAAGGTATTTCGTTGTTTATTGTTCCTAAGTTTATAGTCAACCCAGATGGTAGTATTGGTGAGCGCAATACGCTGAGTGCAGGTTCAATTGAGCACAAGATGGGTATCAAAGGTTCGGCGACTTGTGTAATGAACTTTGATAGTGCTAAAGGTTGGATGGTAGGTGCTGAAAATACTGGCCTTGCATCAATGTTCGTAATGATGAACTATGAACGTGTAACTATGGGTCTACAAGGCTTAGGCGGCACTGAACTGGCTTATCAGAATGCTGCAGCGTATGCTATTGACCGTACTCAAGGCCGTAGTGATACTCAAATCCAAAGCCCAGAACAGCCTGCTGACCATATCATCCATCATGCAGACGTACGTCGCATGCTATTGAATGCTCGTGTTAATGCAGAAGCATCACGTTGTTTTGCTATGTATGTAGCTAAGCAATTAGATGAGTCAAAATTCAGTGTTGATGCTGAAAATGCTAAAGCTGCTGCAGCCCGTGTTGCACTATTAACGCCAATCGCTAAAGCCTTCTTAACCGATAAAGCTTTAGAGGCTACTGTTGATTGTCAGCAAGTATTTGGTGGTCATGGTTACATTCGTGAATGGGGTATGGAGCAGATTGTACGTGATACTCGCATCTCACAAATCTATGAAGGCGCTAATGGCATTCAAGCTTTAGACTTATTAGGTCGTAAAATAGCTCGTAACCAAGGCAAATACTTAGAGAACTTCTTAACTGAAATTCGCGACTTCATTGGTAATATGAAAGCTGACCATGCCATCAAACAAGCTACTTTAGATGCAGCTGTTACCATTGAAGAATTGACCACAACAGTATTATCAAACATCAGTAACCGTAAGAGTGAAATCAATGGTTGTGCGGTTGATTATCTACACGCTATGGGTTATTTATGCTATGCATTTATGTTTGCTATGATGGTTGAAGCTGCACACGATAAAGAAGGTGAGTTCTATAGCAATAAGCTAAAACTTGCTAATTACTTCGTAGGTCGAATCCTACCTCGTATCAAGGCTCATACTGAAATGGTTAAAGCCGGCAGCGATCCAATTATGGAATTTGACTTAGACTATTTTGAACAAAATATTACCTAATGAAAATTTATAATTAAGTATTATAAACAGTCTAAAATATGTAAATAAAAAGACAGCTTTAGGCTGTCTTTTTTACTATTTAACTGTTAATAACCCTTATAAATCAACTATATATTATTTTTATCTTGTTATTAACTTTAAAAAAGCTATTAAAATGATTGAAAAAAATTATGCTTTAAGCTACCTTCTCATTATCAGAACGAATAAGGGTAATTAAGTGGCAGAATTACAAGATATATTGCATAAAATAAATGCACTGTGCGACAGCCCTGAGCCATATGTGCTCAAAAAATTAATTAATACTTTGAGAGTATCAGAGTCTGAATATAAAACAAATCCCGAACTGCCTAATCAAAAGATTCGAGCTTTAAATGATCTTTTGCGTAAACATCCTGAGTATGCTAATGGGTTAGCTATATTTATGCTAACCCTATTAAACCAATATCATACAATGTCACTTTATATTGATACAGGTATTTTGTCGGATGAAACGTTTACCACGAGCTTAAATCGCTTGATTGGACATCGCTTTGTTCCTTTATTACCTGAGGACGATTCTATTGTTGAGTTGGTCGCTTATTTATTTGGTGGAAAAAATGATGAGCGTTGGTTAGCCTCAATTGATACTGCATTATGGGATGATTTAATCGAACTTATTAAGGTAGATAAGTCTCACTCTAATTTAATTGCTACTGCTAAAAACAATATTCTTAATGCTTTAGTCATTCTTTCTTATCGAGTTAGTGGTATTGGTCTTCATCCAGATTTGATGAAGGCCTATCCGCAGATGCTAGATTACTCAGCATCTTTTGTTGCTCAAAACCAAGAGGCGGTTCTATTTGCCAGTGATTACCGAGAGGCTCATCGGTTAGATGATTATCAAGACTTGACCCCTAGGTCTGAAACCGATAATTCTCCTTTGATAGTGATGCTTGATCAGTGCGATAATATCGTCAGTACAGTACGAAAACGTATTTATAAAACCGGTATTTCAATTCGACTGACCAATATGCTACAGCGCCTTGAGCAAAGCTTAGATCGCATTTATATCTTAAGCGAACTATTGTCAAATAATGAGAAAAAACGCGATAAGGCCATTGTCGAGTTAACACAATCCATTATTGTCAGTGTTAAACGACGATATAGTATGCGCTACCTAATTGATAACAATACTAAGCTGTTATCTCGAAAAATCACTGAAAATTCAGGGCGAGTTGGTGAGCATTATATTAGTACGGACAAATCCGGCTATATAAAGATGTTCAAAATGGCGGCTGTGGGTGGGTTTATTATTGCCTTTATGGCCACGACTAAAATCCTATCTTATGATTTAGATTTAGCCCCAATGGGGCGCGCTTTTGTCAATAGTATGATTTATGGTCTAGGCTTCGTATTTATACATATAATTCATGGTACTGTGGCTACAAAACAGCCGGCGATGACAGCGGCAGCTCTTGCTTCTACTATTTCAGAGAGCTCCGGTAAAAAATCACATCAGCTGGCTAAGCTATCTGAGCTTATGGTAGATATTATACGGACTCAGTTTATTGCAATTGTAGGTAACGTTATGATTGCTATGCCACTGGCTTTAATCATATCTTTAGTCTGGCTACAGGTTAGTGGCAAACCTATGATAGATGTTGAAAAAGCTGAACATTTATTACATGACCTTGACCCTTTCCATTCATTGGCTATATTCCATGCAGCCATTGCCGGTGTGTATTTATTTTTATCAGGTCTTATTGCAGGCTACTACGATAACTTAGCATTATTTAATAAAATAGGCGAGCGTATTGGACGCCATAAATTTTTATTAAGATTCATATCACAGCCAAAGTTACAACGTTTCGGTATCTTTGTTGAAAACAACTTAGGTGCCATTATGGGTAACTTCTTGTTTGGTGTCTTCTTAGGTAGTACCGCAACTATAGGCTTTATTTTTGGTCTACCCCTTGATATCCGACATATTGCTTTTGCTTCTGCCAACTTCTCGCACGGTATTTTTAATATTGCAGCTGGTGACTTTAGTTTAGGCCTAGTTATGCTCTCAATTTTGGGTGTGGTGCTCATTGGTACGGTTAACTTATTGGTAAGCTTTTCTCTAGCAATGATTGTTGCTTTACGTTCTAAAAGCGTTAAGGTTATTGAATGGAAGACTATCAGTCGATTGTTGTTTACCCATTTAATTACTCAGCCAAGGGACTTTTTCTTACCACGGCCTGAGCCTATGAAATATGCAAAAATTGACAGCCAAGGCTATATGATACATGATGATGCTGCAAAATCTCAGAAAAATAAGTTGTTCCCCAAACACTTTGCTGTACGTAGATTATCAAGTGTCAGAGTGCTTCCAGAGGGCGTTTCAATCGATACCAAACGTATCAATGAGATGAATCAAAAGAATGATTTTCACAATAAATTAAATGGCGATCAACCACCTGTAGCTACGGAGAAAAAGATAGTAAACTTAGATGATCAGGAATTTGCATTAATTGACCCAGATGTCATTGAAGTCACTGAAGTGAACCTACCGTCTCCAGAGCTAACTACAGAAGATAAGGCACTTAAAGATAAAACTATAAATGCAAAAACACCTTTGCCAAAACCAAAGAACCCTCCTAAATTACCGGAGTAACTTTATCAAATGGTTTAATCATATTACTAAAAATAATAAAAAAATACGGGTCATTAAATGGCCCGTACTTTTATTGTTAACTTACTAACTACAGTTTTAAACACTTGGGCAGTTGTCTGAGGTTGTAAATATTTTACCATCTTCAAGTCTATAAGCCACAAGGCAGTTGCCCCAAACACAGCCACCGTCTAATGCTCTAGCACTGGGTAAATCTATATCTGCTTTTAATGCCGCCCAATGTCCGAATAATATTTTTCGGCTACGAGGTACTTGCCATTCAAACCAAGGACGGAAGGACTCAGGCATCTCATCGGTAAGACTCGATTTAAAGCTAAATTCTAACGATCCATCTTGCTTACACAGGCGCATTCGAGTGAAATAATTGGTAATAGCACGAATTCTGGTAAATCCATTTAAATCGTCTGACCAAGCATCGGCATCTCCATTATAAAGATGTGGCAAGACCCTATCTAATTGAAATAGACTGCTTGAAAGTTGCACTTCAACTTCGTGAGCATATTTTTTAGCCTCTTTAATCTTCCAATGCGGAGGGATACCAGCATGGACCATAACGGTATGTTCATTGGGAAGTACCATTAATGGCTGACGTCTAAGCCAATTAAGTAGCTTATCGCAATCAGGCGCTTCGAGAATCGCTTCGGTTTGGTCTTTCTTTTTTAGAGGCGCAAAACCTCTCCATACTGCAATTAAATTAATATCATGATTACCAAGTACAGTGGTTGCAGCACCTTGTTCACATAAATCTTTTACATGACGTAGGGTGGATAAAGAATCCTCTCCTCTAGCCACTATATCACCCACAAACCACAGTTTATCTTGAGTAGGATCGAACTCTATGACTTTAAGAAGGTCTAAATAAGCAGCATAACATCCTTGTAAATCTCCAATAACATACTCTGCTCGGTATTTCATATAGTCCACTCATTCATATAGTTAGTATTTGCTAATTTAATAATTTCAATCCAAACATTTTTAGCTGCTTAACCACTTAATCACTTAATTAAATAATTAATCAATCAAATAACCACTCGTTCATTCGCTAACCCATCTCATTCGCTAACCCATTTAATTCGCCAAACCATATAGTCACTTCCTTATAATCAAGTTAGCTCTATGAACTAATATTTAATAAGTTTGATTTATTCGCTATTGTCTTTAAGTTGTTTACTATTGACTAAGTTACTTAATACCACAAAATCTTGAACATCTAAAGTCTCAGGACGAGCATTGCTTTCAATGGCGATTGAAACAAAGTCTTCATCTGTTAACGTTGGCATTAATGAAGACTGCTTGAAGATGGCACGTAATGTCTTACGGCGATGGTTAAACGTTTCACGGACCACTAAGGCAAATAGCTTTTCGTCATCGGCCTGTACCGGTTTAGTTAGATGTGGTCGTAATCGAAACACAGCACTAGTTACCTTGGGCGGCGGATTAAATGCGCCTCTTGGCACTGTTAGCAAGTATTGAGTTTCGCAATGATACTGCATAATAACGGACAAACGGCCATATATCTTGCTGCCCACATCTGCGGTAATACGCTCAACCACTTCTTTTTGCAACATAAAGTGCATGTCTTCAATAATATCTGAATATTCTAATAAGGTGAATAACAAGGGTGTTGATATGTTATAAGGCAAGTTACCCACAATACGAAGCTTTTTGGATTGAACCCCATCACTTTTATCATACAATGTTGAATAATCAAATTGCATGGCGTTGGCCGTAATGATTTCGAAATTAGTATGGCTATTGGCACCGATACGAATACGTAAGCTACTTGCTAGATCACGGTCGAGCTCAATTACTGTCATGGCATCAACTTGCTGAAGTAAGGGCTCAGTTAATGCGCCCATTCCAGGGCCAATTTCGACCAAGTTATCATCACGATTTAAATCAATAGAGTCTACAATTTGGCTAATGATACTGTCATCGTGCAGAAAGTTTTGACCAAACCTTTTTCGAGGCTGATGCTTAGTCGCCCTTTGCAAAGTACCATGTAAGGGGTGTTTTGTAGCGTCTGAATTTGTCATATGTCGTTAAATATCAATTATAAAAGAGGTTTAGTTTAGCATAATTCAAGTAAGTACTTGGTTCTGAAACTTTGGAATTTATCTTATCCAAGAGCTCTTTTAGATTTGGCCATATCGTTTGCCATCTTTAAAGCTTGCCATAGACTACCACTGCTCGCTTGTACCGCCACAGATTCAGTAACCACATTTCTACTATTGCTATTACCTGCTAAGTCTAAGGCAGTACCATGATCAACAGAGGTGCGAATATATGGCAGTCCTAGCGTTAAGTTAACCGTATCTCCAAAGCCATGAGATTTTAACACAGGCAATCCCTGATCATGATACATGGCAATAACCGCATCGCAATATTGCAGATGTCTTTGAGTAAATAAGGTATCCGCTGGCATGGCAGAAGATATATCAATGCCTTGATCTTGAAATTCATTTAACACAGGATTAATTATTTCAATTTCTTCACGGCCCAGATGGCCATCCTCGCCAGCATGTGGATTAAGACCACAAACCAAAACCTTTGGTTTCATTAATCCAAACTTTTGTCGTAGGTCATCTAATACAATTTTTACCGTTTGACGCACATTATCTTTAGTAACTGCCTCTGCTACTTCTCGTAACGGCAGATGAATAGTAACCAGTGCCACCTTCATTGCCTTATTGGCTAGCATCATCACCACTTTATCACAGCCACTTTTTTGCATAAAGAATTCTGTATGACCAGTGAACATTGAGCCATCTTCTAATGTGATGCCCGCCTCAATTAAGACTGACTTTTGCAAAGGCCCAGTAACGATAGCAGATGCCATTCCTAATTCAGCAAGCTTATGAGCTACTTCTAATTGTGTAATAACCATGTCTGCATTGGCCACTTTTAGCTCACCAGCTTTAACTGGCTTAGCACAATGAACGTTTATTAAATAAAAGCTTGGTTTTTTAGAAGGCTTTACTATACCTTTATCAAGCTGCGATATTTTACTATCTATAAAATCCTCAGAACTAGTAATTGAACTTTGAACTTCGTCTGAATCCGCGATGAACTGCCATAATTCGGGAATCAAATGATCCTCACTTGAGCCATACACTTGTTGAAATCGCTGCTTTAAAGCAGCTTCATTGGCCAACACCACTACAGGAAAGTCAAGATGGGCAAGTTGACCAGCAACCGCCAATTGCAAAAGTATATCCATACCAATGCCTGCTGGCTCTCCCGTGGTTACAACCAATGGTTTTATGGGAGCATTATCAATATTTGAGTGGGTTGTTTTTCCCACAACTGGCTCATTATTTTGATTGCTCATTTTTTATCCCTTATCGTTGGTTTTTATAGTTAGTTTTTATCGTAGGTTTTTATAGCTGGTAGTTTAAATCATAAGATGAGATGATAACTATTTTTTAATTTATTGGGTATGCAGCAAACATATTATCATGTGAATTTTAGTCTTTACTAGGTGTCAATGTGCTAAACTTTAGTCACATTATCTTGACTCTAAATTTTTAAATATACGAAACAGTTTAAAGTGCCTAAAAGTTTTCAATCCTACAAAAATGCTCCATTTTTAATTCATAGTAGTGTGTTTTATTGGCTTATATACCTATTTAAGCCAAACTTACAACATTTTGAACAAAGACAACATACGACTTATTGGCTAGATAATTATTCATTTGATACTCCCTAAACTAACTATATATTAATTAATTTAAGTGTCTTTTATAGTGGCATCATAAATATTAACACTCTATTTTCAGCTAGTTTGTTTGCTGAGCCTTTTACATCATCGTACTTTGACAATGACAATAGAATTATGGCCGAAAGTAAAAAGAAAACCGAAAAGAATGACAACAATGATGTTGGTTTAAGCGACTTACTAAGTCAACAGCCTCCTCACAACGTTGATATCGAAAAAGCTTTGTTGGCTACCTTAATGAGTATTGAGGAATCCTTCGATAGGATATCTGATATAGTGACAAGAGATGATTTCTATGCAGGTCGACATCAGCATATATTTGCTGCTATCTCTCATTTAGCATCGCTAGGTGAGCCTTATGATACAGTTTTGGTACATGACTGGCTCAGCGCACAAAAGCTACTTAAGCAAGCTGGAGGTGAGAGTTATTTAGCAGATATTGTTACCCAAAGCCCTAGCACTATGTTTAATATCGTCTCATATGCTGAGCGTGTTCGCGAGCTATCTACCTTACGACAACTTATTACTACCGGTAATGAGATGCTTGCATTAGCCTACGATCCAAGGGAACGTGGCGTAAGTGATATTCTTGATACAGTTGAGTCCAAAATTTTTGCCATTAATGAGCAACATAACAAGCGTGCTAAACAAAGAGGTCCAGTTGAAGTTGGGTCTGTATTGGTTAACGTTATCGACCAAATGGACGAGCTAAAAAATAATCCTGATGGCATGATAGGATTAAGAACACCTTTTACTGAGTTAAATAATAAAACCCAAGGCTTGCAACGTGGTGATTTGGTAATTGTCGCTGCTCGTCCGTCTATGGGTAAAACTACTTTTGCTATGAATTTAGCTGAAGGAGTTTTATTCCGAGAAAATCTACCAGTAGTGGTCTTCTCAATGGAGATGCCTGCTGAGTCTATTGTGATGCGTTTGCTGTCTTCTTGGGGACAGATTAACCAAACTAGTTTGCGTTCTGCTCAAATGAATGAAGATGAGTGGGCTCGTATGATGAATGCTATCTCGCATTTGCAAGACAAACATCTTTATATTGATGACAGTACCGCTCTTCCCCCTTCAGAAGTACGCTCGCGCTGCCGCCGTATTGCCAAAAATCATAATGGTCAAATGGGTATGGTGATAGTTGATTATCTACAACTTATGAAAGTACCTAGTTTAAAGGGTAATCGTGTTGAAGAGATTTCCGAGATTTCTAGAAGCTTAAAAGCTTTGGCACGTGAGCTAAATTGTCCTGTAATAGCTCTATCACAGTTGAACCGAAGTTTAGAGAACCGTCCAAATAAACGCCCCATCATGTCTGACTTACGTGAGTCTGGTGCTATTGAGCAGGATGCCGATTTGATCACTTTTATCTATCGTGATGAGGTCTATAATGAAAACTCCGATCTTAAAGGGGTTGCCGAAATCATTATTGGTAAACAGCGTAATGGCCCTATTGGAACAGTGCGACTAGCATTTGAGGGCCAATATACTCGCTTTATTAACTTAACGCCTGATCATTATATGTCAGATGCAAGCTTTGAGAATGATGAATAGTCTCAAGGTATTCGGATATAGTGTAAATATCTCATCATTAGATATGAGCTAGATTTAAATTATAGAAGAATTAGAGATGTTTTAATTTAGTTTCATTTATCTTATTGAATGTTCTTAAATGTTCTTAAAAAGCCTTCTGAATTTTAATTTTGGTAGCTCATTTTTTCTGATTCATACTGACACTGACCTAACCCCTATTTTCTTTCCACCTCAATGAGAGATTATAAAAAATTTATGTTTCATTTTTTAAACGACTATAGCGAGAGTGCCCACCCTGATATCATCACTGCCATGCAAAATGCCCATTTAAAACAACATATAGGCTATGGCTTTGATGAGTATTCAGATCGGGTACGACAGCGAATAAAATCACAGTTAAACAATAAAGATATTGCTATTCACTTTGGAATCACTGGAACACAAGCCAACTTAGTTTGTATTGACGCTATGTTGTCGCCTATCGATGGTATTGTGGCTTGTGATACGGGTCATATTGCAGTCAATGAAGCTGGCGCTATTGAGGCCACAGGTCATAAGGTGATTTTAGCCGAGTCCACGCAAGGCAAACTTACGATTGAAGCGTTAAAAAAAGTGAAGCTGCGTCATAGTTTCGCCCCTCATGTGGTGAGAGCAAAAGCAGTCTATATTTCTAATACTACTGAGCTTGGAACGGTCTACACTTATAATGAACTAAAAGCTTTATCAGACTATTGTCGTAGCAATGATATGTACCTGTTTATGGACGGTGCTAGATTGGGTGCCGCAATTGCGCATACTTATAGTGACCCCAATGAGCGTACTTTGACCATTGCCGATTTTGCAGAACTGACTGATATATTTTGGTTTGGTGGTACAAAAATGGGGGCAATGTTTGGTGAAATCTTATTCATTCCTAACCAAAAAATCGCTACTGATTTTAATATTTACCTAAAGCGTCATGGCGGATTAATGGCAAAAGGCTTTCTATTGGGTCTACAGTTCGAAGTATTGTTAAAAGATGACAAGTATTTAGAACTTTGCCTACATGCCAACGCTATGGCAAAAAAACTCTCTGATGGCCTAGAGCATTATGGTATAAAGCTTTTTGTACCTACCCAGAGCAATCAAGTATTTGCTACCCTACCTCATGACATTATCAATCATATGAAAACTGAATTTGATTTTTATGAATGGGAGCAAGTAGATGACAATAACACTATATGCCGTTTGGTAACTTCTTGGGCAACCCCAGAAAAGCAAGTGGATCGGTTTATAGCTAAGTTAAACGAGTATGTTATTAACGTTTAAATCCATGATTCTTTAAAATAATTATTTTTTTATCGGTACAAATAAAAGAGTATAACTAACAAGCTGTCTATAAATTATATTTTTATTGATCTTAGGGCATGTCCCTATTTGCAAATTAAATAAGTTATGGTCTAAAAATGGCTATATTTTCGCCAAACTGTGTCTAATTTCTAGCTAATATGCCTATATTATCTTCGAAATTATTCGTGTTTGACAAAAATCTATCTCATTTTTAGCCTCATAATCCAAATAGGGACACGCCCTAAAAACAGTTCACCGCTAGTAAACGCTACTTGGATCCCAACTTTATTTGAATTTATTAGGATATCACCTATGACCCAGTCTCAAGATATTGTAATTTATAACGTTAATAACCATATTGCTACCATTACCCTAAATGAGCCTAAAAGTTTAAATGCTTTTAGCACGCCTATGAAATCTGCGTTTATCAGCGCCCTACAAAATGCCGAAACCGATGACAATGTTCGGGTTATCGTATTACAGGGTGCAGGTGGGAATTTTTCTAGTGGTGGAGACATTCAAGAGATGTTATCTGAAGGTCTTGATCGTGAAGTTCTATCAGAGAAGCTAAAAAATATGGTTACTGGGGCCGGTGAGATCAGCATACTCTTACGCAAGATTCATAAGCCAATTATTGCCAAACTTGAAGGTGCGGTGGCAGGTGCCGGCATGAACTTGGCATTGACATGTGACTTTCGCATCACAGCTGACAATGCAAAATTTGTTCAGGCATTCGTTCATATTGGTCTTGTGCCAGATGCTGGTGGTATTTATTTACTCAATGAGTTTGTTGGCCCTGCAAAAACCACTGAATTGGTAATGCTAGGCGATAAGATTACAGCGCAAGATATGGCAGATTTAAACCTTGTCAATAAGGTGGTGAGCTTAGATGAGCTAGATAGTGCAGTTATGGAACTTGCCAATCGTTTAAGTCAGCTCCCTGTCACTGCATTAGAAACCATGAAGCATCTAATTAATACCCATTCATATATGGGACTTAACGAAGCTTTAGATATGGAAGTACTGCAACAAGCAAGACTGGCTAAAACGGACAATTTTATTGAAGGGGTTACTGCCTTTATTGAAAAGCGTAAGCCTATCTATAATAAATAGCTCTAAAACAATATAAGCAGCTTTTAAGCAGTTGTATTAGGGCGTGTCTCTATTTGGATTATGAGGCTAAAAATGAGATAGGTTTTTGTCAAACACGAATAATTTTGAAGATAATATAGGCATATTAGCTAGAAATTAGACACAGTTTGGCGAAAATATAGCCATTTTTAGACCATAACTTATTTAATTTGCAAATAGGGACATGCCCTAAGCTGATGTAAAAAAAAAGGGCTAGCATTCGGTAGCTCTTTTATTTTTTTGATGAGTTTAAATTGGGCAAAGTAAAAATCTTATCGAATATCAAAGTAAATATAAAAGTATAGGCCAAAAAAAATAGCAATAACGCCAATTCCATGGTAAATGCTTTAAAAAGTCCTACTTTGTACCAAAGCATATATATCGGTAAGCATATTAATACCAACCCACCTTCAAATCCAACCGCATGCAGGCTACGGATAAATAGAGTACGTTTATTGACTTGAAGCTTTTTTTCCCACGCCTCAAACATAGTATTATAAATAAAGTTCCATATTATCGCTGCGAAGGACACCATAGTTGCTACGGGAAATGATTCAGAAACGTTGCTTCCACTTAACATCATTAGCACAAAGGTGGAGCAAATTATGGCAATAAACTCAAATACAATCACATATAACAAACGACGACTAAGCGGTGATAGCGTAATCAACTCCAACTCCAAAACCAGCAATTATGAATACTTAAAGTATTGGTCCACCCTAGAATATTAGAGATTAATTCATACAAGAACAAGTTTTTCGCCTGATTTAATCATTATTCTTAATTAAATATCTAGTTTATTATTTGATTTAGTAATTAATTTAGTATGAAAATATCTACCAAAAAAAACCCCCATATCCGAAGATACAGGGGCTATCTAGCTTTCTAAAATCCTAGAGCATCAACTTACGATAGTTGCGCCACATTAATTTTATCAGCTTCTTCAGAATAAGTTTCCATCTTATCGAAGTTCATATAACGATATACTTCAGAACCCATGCTATTAAGCATGCCAGCATATTGTTGATATTCTTCGTTAGTAGGAAGCTTACCAAGTACCGCAGCAACCGAAGCCAATTCAGCAGAGGCTAAGTATACGTTAGCACCTTGTCCTAGACGGTTCGGGAAGTTACGGGTTGAGGTAGATACGGCAGTAGAGCCAGGAGCAATACGTGCTTGGTTACCCATACATAATGAACAGCCTGGCATTTCGGTACGTGCGCCTGCTTGTGCATATACGTTATAATACCCTTCTTCCATTAACTGACGAGCATCCATTTTAGTAGGTGGTGCAATCCATAAACGAGTCGTTAAACTACCAGCTGGAACTTCCTGAAGTAATTTACCTGCAGCACGGAAATGACCAATGTTGGTCATGCACGAACCAATGAATACTTCATCAATTTTAGCGCCAGCGACATCAGATAATGTTTTTGCATCATCTGGATCGTTTGGACAGCAAAGCACAGGCTCTTTAATTTGGCTCATGTCGATAGTGATATCGATTGCATATTCAGCATCAGCGTCAGCACGCATTAAGCTTGGGTTTTTGAGCCACTCTTGCATTGCTTCAATACGACGGCTTAACGTACGAGCATCGCCATAGCCTTCAGCAATCATCCACTTAAGTAGTGTAATGTTTGAGTTTAAGTACTCTGTTACCGACTCTTCAGATAAGGTAATAGTACAGCCTGCTGCACTACGCTCAGCAGAAGCATCTGATAATTCAAAGGCTTGCTCAACCGTTAAGTCTTCTAGACCTTCAATCTCAAGGATACGGCCGTTAAACTCATTGATTTTGCCTTTCTTATCAACAGTCAAGTAACCTTCTTTGATCGCTTGTAAAGGAATCGCATGTACTAGGTCGCGTAGGGTAATACCTTCTTGACGCTCACCAACGAATCGAACACGTACTGATTCAGGCATATCAAGTGGCATAACACCAGTAGCAGCAGCAAAAGCCACAAGACCAGAACCGGCTGGGAATGAGATACCCATTGGGAAACGTGTGTGCGAGTCGCCACCTGTACCAACGGTATCAGGAAGCAGCATACGGTTTAACCATGAGTGGATAATACCATCACCTGGGCGTAAGCTTACACCGCCACGGTTCATGATGAAGTCAGGTAAAGTGTGCTGAGTTTCAACGTCAACTGGCTTTGGATAAGCTGCAGTGTGACAAAAAGACTGCATAACTAGATCGGCTTGGAAACCAAGACAAGCTAAGTCTTTTAACTCATCACGGGTCATAGGACCAGTAGTATCTTGAGACCCTACAGTAGTCATCTTAGGCTCACAGTACATACCTGGGCGTACACCTTCCATACCACAAGCTTTACCAACCATTTTTTGAGCTAAGGTATAACCTTTGTTAGAAGAAGCAGGTTGCTCTGGTTTAGCAAATACTTCTGAATGTTGCAGACCTAAGTAGTTACGAGCACGGTTAGTCAAAGCACGACCTACGATCAATGGGATACGACCGCCAGCACGAACTTCATCAAGTAAAGTATTAGAATTCAACTTAAAGGTAGATAATACTTCATCAGAATCATGTTTTGTGATTCTACCTTCATACGGATAAACATCAAATATATCACCCATTTCGATGTTATCTACTTTTACGTTTTCAATAGGTAACGCACCTGAATCTTCCATGGTGTTATAGAAGATAGGAGCAATTTTGCCACCTAATACTAAACCACCACCACGCTTGTTTGGCACGTTAGGAATATCATCGCCCATTAACCAAAGTACAGAGTTAGTGGCTGATTTACGGCTTGAACCTGTACCTACTACATCACCAACATAAGCTAAAGGGAAACCTTTTTCTTTTAAAGTTTCGATTTGCTTCATAGGACCACGAACGCCCTCTTCATCAGCAATAATGCCGTCACGAGAGTTTTTGTGCATGGCTAGAGAATGTAATGGGATATCGGGACGACTCCATGCATCTTGAGCTGGAGATAAATCATCGGTATTTGTTTCACCAGTGACTTTAAATGCGGTATATGTAGATTTTTGTGGTACTTCTGGACGGTTTAGAAACCATTCAGCATCTGCCCATGACTGGACGACTTCTTTAGCTTTAGCATTACCTGCTTCCGCTTTTTCAGTAACGTCATTGAATGCATCAAATACTAGTAGCGTTTTCTTTAGAGCTTCTGCAGCATTCTCTGCTACTTCGGCATTATCCAAAGCTTCGACTAAAGGTAATACGTTATAACCACCTTGCATAGTACCTAAGATATCGACAGCTTTTTTCTTATCAATTAGTGGTGAAACTGCTTCACCTTTTACAATAGCTGCTAAGAAAGCTGCTTTAACGTAAGCCGCTTGGTCAACACCTGATGGTACACGGTTAACCAATAAATCCATTAAGAATTCTTCTTCACCCGCTGGTGGGTTTTTTAATAATTCTACTAAATCGGCAGTCTGGTGCTCAGATAGTGGTAATGCTACGATACCAAGTTGGGCACGTTCTTCTAGATGTTTACGATATGCGTCTAACACAATAAGCGTCCTCTTTCATTATTTTACGAAGGCTCGGTAGCTGCCACAGGAATTTAACGTTTTAGTATATGATTAACGTTTTAGTCTATGATAATAACTGTAGATTTATTTGTGGGGGCTGCCTATGCCTTGCAGGTGGGTTTAACTCTCGCCACTAATATAGCCTAAAACGTATAAAAAGTTAATCACCAAACTGTAAACCCTATACTTTTTAAGGCCATATCCACCATTTATTTTAGAAATATATAGTATTGATAATTAATATTTTGCGGAATTTAATTGATTTAATAATTAACGGTTAGACGTTATTCCAAAAGCTTTATAATCTAATAGATGCTTA
>NZ_JAGLBC010000144.1 GCF_018260395.1 Psychrobacter sp. | reverse complement strand
TTGGGTGGTCTATTAATATTTTATAAGGCGTTTTTAGGTGGTTCCGCTAGGGTATGCCTTACTTCACCATTGGGCTTGGTTAGTTTTTTTCCTAGGCACCAATATCTATCTTTATTAGCCAGTACATATTTTAGCTCTTCTACTGTAATCTCTAATAGCTTAGCAAGTGAGCTAATATTTGCAATTGGCGTAACCTGAGGCAGAGGGTGAAAGCCCATTGTTTAAGCTTCAATCATCGAATAAATTGTTTTGGTGAGGAATTCAATCTGTGTGTCTGTAATTTCCGAGATGGATTCTTGCTTAGCTGCCAAAAATACGAGAATACTTACTGGTATCTGTAAAGCGTCAGCAATTGATTCTAGATTGGATAAGGTTGGTTGACGTTTATCTTTTTCTATTAATGATAAGTATGATTCAGAAACATCTGCTAAAACACTTACTTGCAACTGCGTCATATTTCTTAATTTCCGACACTTTTTTATAACACTGCCGATTTTCATGTTTTCAACCTTATAAGAGTGGTAAGGCTTGCTGTACTACTCTAGAAACTTTCTAAAAATCTGAATAAGCTCAATAATGCTAGGGAAGTAAAGAAGTAAGTCACCGAGCGTTTTTAAACCTATTGCCTTATAGTCTGTTTCTTTGGAAGATGAGTTCTCTATTACTAAATCAAGATTCTCTATTGCTTCTTCGATTTTACGAGTAACACTGGGTTCTAATGTATCATGCGTAGTTGCTTGAATCTCAGCAAGCTGAGCCCGCAACTGTTCTAAAAGTCTTTTATCATTCATATTATTTACGACGCTTTCTGACGGCACGGATTGTACCAGTCGACAACACAATTGAACCCGAGAGAAATAACATTAGAACGCCACAAGCCTTATACTATGGCGAAGCCTCAGTCGAAATACCAAGCGAATGACAAGTTGCACAAGTACAAACGAGATAGTACAGAGGTCGAGGTCTTCGGGTGTTGCAGCTATAAAAATAGCGGCTGAAATCAGCCAATTACAAGGTTCGATTAATAAATGATAGCTTCTAAAACGCATCTAGACGGATCGTCTATTCTTAGTTGTTAGGTTACTATAAAACATTACTGTAAGTCAAGTTTATGTATGCGCACTAAAGCAGGATTGTTTAGTACTTCATAAAGAAGTTACTAGTACAATAGAATATCTGAACCCACGATAGAAAACCATACTTATTCGCATAACAGACGTTATGTTAATGGACTTTCGTTGAAAGTGTTTTAAGTTTTTATGTACAAAAGGACTCCAATAAGGGGCTCTTTTTGTATTAAAATATTATTGATATATAATTAGGCTGTCTAGTATTAATATACTAGATGAATAATATATAAATTAAAGGTGAGTACATATGAAGTGGTATGAAGTTAAATATAAACGTAAAGGTTCAGAATCTATAATTACAGCTCCAGTCCAAGCACCTAATGCAAGCGATGCTAAAGAGCAAATAAAAGCTAGAGAACGTGGAGACTGTGTAATAATCTCATGTACCGTAAGAAAATAACTCTATATTAGAGCTTTGGCAGCTTGTGTCTGACGGTCAATTTTCACTAGATGATATGATTGATATTTTTAGAGAGATAGTGGAAGAATCTAAAGAAGATATTGAAAGGCTTTGAATACTAATCATTTTTAGATTGTAATCATCTGCTTGACTCAAAAAAACTCTCTAATAAAGTTGGGGCGGTTCATTTATATCTAGTATTGATAATCCTCTGGCTCACCATCTAAATACTCTCTTATTGGGCGTTTTTTACTAAACTTATTTGGATCCTTTTTAATCTCATTAGCCATAAATTCACTAAACTTATCCCAATCCCTACCAGCTTCACCTTTAGCCAATTGAACATAACTACTTATGAACTCTTTATGACGTGTAATTCTTATTAGTTGCTTATCTGATAAGCCATCAATAGTGAACATATCGCCATTATTAGGATCTCTATCTTGTTTAAGATGTACTTTTCTATCGCTATTTTCTTGTTTCTCTAACACCTTGAACTTAAAACCAATTATTTTACGACCATCTTTTTTTTGGTCATAACTAACTTTTATATTTGATTTTTCATTAATTTCCTTTACAGCTACATCTAAAACACGATGTTTGAAATCATACATACGCTTATATTCGTTAACCCCCAGACCTAGCTGACCTCTAAATATTTCTAGATCAAATACAGGTGTCGATTTAGCTTTTTTCCACTGAACCAATAATTCATACAGCCTCACTGAATAATTGCTATCCATAGTTGCTGTTTGCTTCAACAGATACTCTGTAAAAAAATCGACGGCTCCATCAATACGCGTTATACCTTCTACCACTGCTTTAGTAAAAACAATTTCAATAGCACCTTCATTGTTAATATACTCAACTTGTTGCACCCATCTAGACATAACCTTATTCCCTTTATCATTTAAAAAGCTAAAACGTCTATTAAACAAAGTTTCTTGGGCTTCTTTTAACCGCTTATATGCGTTTTGTCGAGTTGTATGAAAAGCTTCAGAATAACGCATAGCACTTATACGTAACGGCTTATCTGTACTTAAGCCTGTTCCGGTTTCTCTGGCATCTACAATAGCCAATTGAATGATGTGTATCTCAGCCAATGTTAAATTCTGAAGCACAGTGTTCAAATGATTGGTTTTTACAACAAGATCAGATTTAGACATAATGGTATTACCATAGAAGAATTAAAGACGACTTTAATACAACCATCGTTAAAACGCAATGTATAAGTCTGTCGTCTTATGGGTAACTATATGTCGTCTTATGGGTAACTATATGTCGTCTTATGGGTAACTATATGTCGTCTTATGGGTAACTATATGTCGTCTTAATAAGACTGTACTCCTTTAATAATAAAGTGTCCGAAGTACTTAAAAGCATTTAAAAGTTATTAAAAACATTAAAAGCTCTTGTGTTGGGAATAACTATAAAAAAGCACTATAACCCTCACTAGATTGTTCATATCTTAATTCATAGTCTTCTATCCAGTACTTAACGAACAAATCTAAAGTCTCTCTATATTTTTTAGGATCACTCTTAATCACAGACAATACCAATTGAGCTAGTTCCTTATTTTGACTACGATCCTTAGAAGCAAATATTTTCAGCTTCCCTTTGTTAAAATTAAGACTCATAAGTTTAAGCACTTGGTCAGCACTGTATGATGTTAATGAGTGCTCATTCAGATGCATATTATCTAGCTGTCTCTTCTCTATTTTATCTATATTAGGTAAATCACAAAACGCATACCATAACTCCTTTCTTTTATCGTTTGATAAATGCTTCAAATGATAATGCCGCATAACTTCTTTTATCTGACCCATGTTGTCGATCACCCTTAAAAAGAAAATAATGGCATCGCTTCTGGCTCTTCTTTTTAAATTCACAAGCTTCATGTTTTCCACTCGATTTTGATTCTTCTGCTTAACATATTCCATTACTAAACCCTCTACAAACAATCAATAAAAACTATCTACAGACAATAATTATAAACTATATATGGACAATAGATGAAAAATAATATTACATCTAATTTATAATTTTAAGCCAGCAGTCACTGAAGGGGGCGAATTTATGCTACGCTATAAATTCACTATTTCCCCTTCTGTGTGCTGGTTGGGGAGACCCCAAACCCCCTTAAAACCCCTCTACTAATTTGGTAATGGTTATGATTGAAAATGAATCTGGTACTTTAGACAAACGGGCAAAAAGGACACGTGAAATATCAATTCGAGTCAATGATTATGAACTTGCTGAGATAAAGAAACGCAATCGAGGTAGTACAGTGGCCAGTTGGCTTCGAGGTTTAGCATTAGGGGTAACACCAGCTAAACCTGTGGATCCTGAGTTAGTGAGGCAATTAGGCCGGTTGGGTAGTAATCTAAATCAATTAACTAAGTATGTTCATATTGAAAATAGTGTTAATGCTGAAGTGTTGACTGAGATTCAAGCAATTAGACAAGAGCTACATCGATTAGTTGAGATCAGTATTGAGCAGTCAAAGATGGCGGTAAGGGGGGACAATGATTGTTAAATTTTCTAGTTATGGTAAAGGTAAAGCTAGTGGCGTTTTAAACTACCTTCTACGTGAGCGAGATAAAGATGGTAATAGCATACCACGTCAACATGCAAAGGTGCTCTATGGCGATCCTGTGCTCACTGAACATCTTATTGATACGAATAGGCATAAGTCAAAGTATAAATCAGGTTATTTATCATTCAGTGAGCGTGCTAATGAAATTAGTGATGACGATAAGCGACGTATTATGCAGGAATTTGAAGACGTTATTTTTTGTGGGTTGAATAGCGATCAGTACGATATTCTTTGGGTTGAGCATGCAGACAAAGACATTGATGAGAATAATCCTGTAGGACGGCTGGAGCTGAATTTTGTAATACCGTGCCAAGAACTAAGGTCGGGCAAAGCGTTCCAACCTTACTATGAGCCAGCTGATCAAAGGCGGGTCAATGCATGGAAGAATATTATCAATGTAGAGGTTAAGGCTATTGATGGTAAATCATTAAGTGATCCTAATGATCCTGGACGTAAACGATTAGTTAATCCCTATAACAGCTATTCACCAAGACCAAGTCCTTTTAATGTGAACAGATATCAAAGAATACAAATTAATGAGGATGATGAAACTATAAAAAACCCTGTGAGTCGTCGTGCTTTAGAAGAAGCTCTTAAAAGGAGACTTCTTTTAGAATCTCAACGAGGTATAGTAAGGAACCGTCAGTCACTTTTAAATACATTAAGGCATTGGGGGCTTAAAATCAGTAGAGGTAATAGTGAGACTAGTGTGTCAGTAGCGCATGATAATCTAAAAGATAAGAATGGAAGAGTTATGAGTGTTCGACTCAAAGGTGCTATGTTTGATAAAAATTATAATGGGATTAAGTTTGAGCCACATATTAAAAATACTTACAGTAGTGCTTATCACAGCGAATCGAGCATAGCTTACCGTAACCGAGTAGATAAGATCAATTTAAAAGAAGGAATAAAAATAAAAACCGCATATCATCAGGAACGATACAAGGAAGCAATCCTGCCTGAGCCATTACATTTGGGTAATGTAAAAAACCTTGGCAGCACAGGAGCTATTCTTGATACACAGAGTACTAAAGAAATAGATACCTATATCCCATCTTTTAGGCCCTAATCGTGTTTTTATGCCTATAATCTGATATTTTGATAGTTATTAAGGGTTTTATATCTTGTATAGAGATTAAAGATATTTTCTCTTTATTTAGCTGCTATTTTAACGATTTTGAACCGCCCCGGGATTGTCGGAGAACTAACTTTCTGAGAGAATACGACAATGAAAACACGAAACTATACCCCTGAAATGAAAGAGCGAGCCGTCCGTATGCTAATTGAAGCTAAAGACGACTACCCATCCACCTGGTCAGCCATCAAAGCCATAGCGCCAAAGATAGGTTGCACACCTGAGACCCTACGATCATGGCATAAAAAGCACATTGATGAAACCATTCCTGCATCGGTGCAAGCACAAAGTGACAAAGAGCGTATCAAAGAGCTTGAACGTGAATGCAGAGAACTCAGACAAGCCAATGAGATTATAAAGAAAGCTGCAGCTTTTTTCGCCCAGGCGGAGCTCGACCGCAAACCCAAGTAATGGTTGATTTTATTGACGATCACAAACAACAATATGGAGTCGAGCCAATCTGTAGAGTATTACCGATTGCTCCATCCACCTACTACCGCATAAAAGATTTAAACGACAATCCGGAGAAACGTTCACAGCGTAGTCAGCATGACGACTTCTATCTTAATGAGATTAAACGTATTTGGAAGGACAGCAAATGCCGATACGGTGCTCGTAAAGTCTGGAAACAGTTGAAATCCGAAGGTGTACATCCTGCACGCTGCACTGTAGAGCGGTTAATGCGTCAGCATAGCATGCAGGG
>NZ_JAGLBC010000143.1 GCF_018260395.1 Psychrobacter sp. | reverse complement strand
TATTAAATTAAGTCAATTGAACTCATTAGACTCTAGTCTTGTACAACTATGTGGTTAGATACTTAATGTTTTCACATATTGCATCGATGACGGGTTTAGGATTTTTAATCCATATGCCATGAGGATTGCCTTTGAGTTTAGTGTCTAGTTTAACCTGAATCACTTTAGAGTGAGCACATAGATTGGCCAAGCTTTGGGTAGATTTAAAAGGAGCAAAGTTGTCTCCATCTATATTTAGATATAACCCTTTACCGTCTTTGGGAGTTAGGGATACTGTCATAAATTTAAATTTACCAGTTAAAGCAGTTTGGCACCATTGAGTCATCAAGGTTTTTGTTTCTTTTGCGCCTAAACCTATTTTGTACCCGGGCAAATAACCATAGATAGCTAGTAAAGATTTGATAGTAGCTACTGCTGAAAGCATTCTTATTCGACCTTTACCTTCCCAGCTCTTGTAATGAACGCTTCCGGATGCAACGCCAATGACCGATTGTCCATAACTAGTAGCGTACAAGGTGGCTATATGACCACCTAAGCTATGGCCTAGCAATAAAATTTGGTTATTAGGATTGTGGGCTTTTGCAGCTTCAATAAGTTTGGGGATATACTCATTTACCAAAATATTGTAGTCGTAATCAACACTTTTATTTATAGTGGGTTTATTCTCTCCACAGCAAGGATAGTCTGCGCTCACTACCGTAAAACCTTTAGCAGATAATCCTTCTATAACCTTACTATATTTATTACGAGTAACACCTAATGCATTCAATAAAATAATTGTGGTTTCACGATCTTTCTCATACTGAAACTTCGATCCAATGTACTGAATAGATGAAGTTGTCGGTACATCCTCTGCTAATAATAAATCCGTTTCTAGAGAAGTGGGGTAATAATCTAATTCATCTAAAGTTTTTAAGCTATTAAAGCTATTTGTGATACCCAAATTTTTAAAACTCTCAAAAATATAAAATGGTGGCTTAACATGTACTTCTACTGGAAAAGACCCGTATTTTGTTTTTATTGCAAAATTTGACATAAATAAAGCCCGTTTTTTTTATTATAGTTTTATAATCATTGATTTTAATAGTTTAGTTTCAAACAATAGGAAGTTATAGGTAGCGTTGATGTTGAAGCATCGTACTTTTTATTTATCCAAAGTCACAATAGCAACTCTCAATGTTATTAGCCATAGAATAATGCTAGGTAAGGCAATTATAAATATTTCATAGTAAAATAACTCAACAAATGGTGGGTTGATTTTAGTTGATACTTTAACTGATACCGAAAATAATCTACTTATTTAAAATCATTGTGCTATACTATGCGCTTGCTGATTGATAACATCGCCCGCAATTGTCGTCTGGAGAAGACACCTTTTATAATTGTTGCCGATGATTTTGCTGTTAGTCTAATTAATAACCGACTATTAAATACGTTATTAACGCTAACGATTCACCGGTAACAACCATCAAAATACGTTATTAACTTGTACATTGGATGTTCATTTTAATTTACGCTTATCTGTGTTGTACCTAAAACTTTAACTGTTTCCTATTGGCCCTCAGCATTGGCCGACTTAATAGTGGCAGTAACTTAATGGACACACATTATATGTCAAATTTAGATAATCTTTTAAATAGCGCTGCAAATGAAGTTGACGGTATCGTAACTACTCAAGATCTAAACGATAAAACTCATCCTAATACGAATGTAACAACTGAAGATCTAGTGACTTTCGTTGATCTTGAACTTGCCCCAGAACTGCTTTCTGCACTAACTTCAAGTGGTTATGAGCATCCTACACCTATTCAAGCACAATCAATTCCACCAGCTTTAGCCGGTCGTGACTTGTTGTTATCTGCGCAAACTGGTAGTGGTAAAACTGCTGCATTTGTTTTGCCAATGCTTGATAAAATCATTCGTGACAAAGCGACTAATAAAGTCGTGCATACCGTAATTTTGACCCCAACACGTGAACTTGCTAACCAAGTTAGTGATAGCGTTCGTCAATACAGTTCAAAAACTCGCAATATCTTTAGTGTACCCTTAGTGGGCGGCGCACCATACGGTGGTCAGATACGTGCCCTAAATAAAGGTGTGCAAATTATTATTGCTACCCCAGGTCGCTTTATTGACCACATGAATTCTGGTCGTATTGACTTATCAGAATTAGACATTCTAATTCTAGATGAAGCGGACCGTATGTTAGACATGGGTTTTGCTGAAGACATCGAAAAAGTAATGAAAGCTGCACCTAATACTCGTCAAACTATCATGTGTTCTGCGACATGGGATGGCCCTGTAGGTAAAATTGCTGCTAGTTTCACCAATAACCCAGAACGAATTGATATCAAAGCTGAAACCAAGCACATTGATGAAACAGTATATTATGCTGATGACTTTAATCACAAAAACCGTATTTTAGACACTTTATTAACTAAAAAAGACGTGAATCAAGCCATCATATTTGCAGCCACTAAGCGTAGCTGTGAGACGCTAGCTAAGAGTCTAAAAGAGCAAGGCCATAAAGCCAGCTTCCTACATGGTGACTTACCACAAGCAAAACGTACTCGCATTATCAATGATGTGAAAGCGGGTAAAATCACTATTCTTGTAGCGACTGACGTTGCTGCTCGCGGTATTGACGTAAGTGGCATCACTCACGTATTTAACTATGATCTTCCACGTCAAACAGAAGATTATGTGCATCGCATCGGTCGTAGTGGTCGTGCAGGTCGTACTGGTATTGCTATTAACATTTGTAGCATTGATGACCGTCCACAACTTGATGCTATCAATCGTTATTTAAAGCGCACCATGTCTGTTGAAGAAATTGAAGGCATGGAACCTAAGAAAAACACTAAAGATCTTAAAGTAGGTACTGGCGCTAAACGCGGTCGTGGCGGCAACCGTAGCCGTGGTGGTGCGGGCGCAGGTGCAGGCAACCGTCGTGGTAGCAATGGTGGCGGCGGTTACCGTGGCAAGTCAACTGACAATGCCAGTGGTGAGAAGCGTGGCAATGGTGCAGCACGTCCAGGTGGTAAGCCTTCAGGTCGTCGTTTTGGCGGTGGTGGTACACCTGGAGCAGCGGCCGCTAAGCCTGCAGGCTCAGGTCAACGTCGCAGTGGACCAGCTCGTTCAGGTGAAGGCCGCCCAGCTCGCCGTAGCAACAATGGTTAATTGCTAAAGTAGCTTTGATATACGTTATCTGAATTCTTGAAAGCACAAAAAAGACCAGCTTCAAATGAAGCTGGTCTTTTTTTATAGTTAATAAATAGGTCAATATTAATCTAACTTAAAACCATCGCAAATCTTAAAAATTAAGTTTTATTCATAAAACTCATATAACCTAGGAAGACTAGTACTATACCTTATCTTAAATAATTTGTAAGCCACTCAAAAGGCACTAGTATTAATCACACCCTGCATTTTTAGCAATTTTTTCAGCTCCACTACGGGTGGTATCTTTACCGATAAATTTCCAATTAGAACCTCGTTGATTTTTAAAAGTTTCAGGGTCACGTAATTCAATAGTACATTCACCATCTTTCATATATACATGATAGGTAGAGCCAGCTTGGGCACTAGTAGCATAAGTGCCACAAACTAAAATAAGGGCGAGGGCTACTGTTAAATTTTTCATAATATCATCCTAGGGTTTATAAAAAGCAAGATTAATTAAAATCTAAAAAATATGTAAATATCATTATCAAGTATACATTAAAATTTAAATAATTAAATCCTTATAATTTTGGTGCTAATTAATTTAAAGTATTTTTGCATTAACTTTAGCATTTATGAACAAAGGTAAAGCAAAGAAAACTCCAAAGAGTTATTTAAACAAAAAGAAAATTTAACACTGAGGGTAACCCACACCGACCTCAACCATCTCAATACGTGAACCATCCATGCTGCCATCTTGAGGGTTATAAGCATGTACTGCTAGCCCGCCCATCGCAGTCTCTTTATATTTATCCAACATGTCGGCTCCGGTAGCTTTCATTGTTGCGATAGCTTTATCAAGAGAAACATGGTGTTCACCATCTCCACGGCTAGCCAACCGAGCCGCGTTAATGGCTTTCACTGCGCCCATGGCATTACGCTCGATACATGGGACTTGTACTAATCCACCTATAGGGTCGCAAGTTAATCCTAAATTGTGCTCAATGCCAATCTCAGCGGCATTAGCACACTGTGCAGGATTAAGTCCCATAACGTGTGCCAGACCTGCTGCTGCCATAGCACATGCTGAGCCAACTTCGCCCTGACAACCCACTTCAGCACCTGAAATCGAGGCATTTTGTTTAATGATGGTGCCAATAGCCGCCGCTGTTAACAAAAACTCGCGTACGCCTTGCTGGGTATAACTCTCAATAAAATAGCGATAATAATGCAACACTGCAGGAATGATACCAGCCGCACCATTGGTGGGAGCAGTTACCACCCGTCCTCCATTGGCATTTTCTTCGTTGACCGCAAGTGCATATAAATCTACCCAGTCCATAGCCATTAATTTATCACTGCTACTTTTTGGATCTTTTAACTCGCTAAGCAATTGATGGTACATAGTTTTAGCCCGACGTTTAACTTTTAAGCCACCAGGCAATATACCTTCTTCTTGACAGCCATTTTTGACACATTGCTGCATAACTTTCCAAACCTCATCTAAGTAGGCATAGATTGTAGTTTCATCACGTATAGATAACTCATTGGCCATCATGACTTCACAGATGGTTAAATTATGGATAGCACATTGAGACAATAATTCATTGCCATTGGCAAAAGGATAGGGGACTGAACTATCACTGGTTATAGCGACACTATCGGCACTATGGCTATCTGAGACTTCCATAGATTTGTCTGCATTGGGATGTTCAAACTCTTCTTCTGTAGCTACAAAGCCGCCGCCAATTGAGTAATAGGTTTTGCTAAAGCTGTGGCCAGTTTTATTAAAGGCAGTAAAACTTAATCCATTAGGATGATGCGGTAGACTGCGGCGTGGATGCCAAACTATATCTTTATCATAGTCAAAAGTTAATGGATATCGCGCAGCCAATAGCAGGCTATTACTTTGAAACACAGGTGATAAATATTCAGTCACTCTAGTAGTATCAATGCTGTTGGCTTTAAACCCTAGTAATCCCAAAATACAGGCGGTGTCGGTAGCATGTCCACGTCCGGTTGAGGCAAGGGACCCATATAAATCAACTTGTATGCGCACTACATCTTGCAAATTAATATGATGTTCTAAATCTTCAATAAAAAGACCGGCAGCCACCATCGGTCCCATAGTATGAGAGCTTGAAGGGCCGATCCCAATTTTAAACATATCAAATAAACTAATCATTATGGTACCTTTGATTTGATTCAACTTTTATTTTTAACTTTTACAGTAACTTATACATTGCATGCGTTTACTAAACTTGTTATGGCTTAAGTATCAAGAAAACTATCAATCTACTGGTAATTAAAATGCAGTGATATGCTTGAATTCTGATGGATCATAAATAAACTTTTCAGAGGTGAGCTATAACTAATATTGTGGGGTATTATAACGAATAGTTAGCTAACACTATAATACCTTATGTATAAATTTACTGAACTATGTCGAGTTTATTAAACTGATATATAAATCTTTAATTTAAAAACCAATTTAGGTTATTGCAAGTAGTCGCTAAGTCCTACAATAAAATGTTTAAAAAACCTTCAATCAAATCATGCTCAAGACAAGTATGGTTCGTTTAATTAATTTAACATCGACTTGCAAATCTTTAATATACGAACTTAACTTCCACAACTTATACTATTTTCAACCGGAGTTTACATATTCCGGTTTTACGTTTAGATAATCTCATCAATAAAACTTTTATAAAAATAACTGATAAATAAATATAAAATAAGGATTACAAATTATGAATAAGTATAAGTTAGTAATTAATGGCAATTTAGTCGATACAACAGACTATTTTGATGTATTAAATCCAGCTGATAAATCTGTTGTAGCTAAAGCGCCATTAGCGACAG
>NZ_JAGLBC010000142.1 GCF_018260395.1 Psychrobacter sp. | reverse complement strand
GCTATGCCTTTAAAGTTGCTATTAAAGTTACTATAAGTACTGACGTTATTTAAAGAAGCATACATCCCACCCTGTATTTGCAACTCACATTTCTCAAAATTTTTATTATTTATATCTGCTTTATTCTTTATGTTACTTATATTTGCATCGAGACTATCATTGTTTTGGTGATCGTATTGATTAGAACATATCTTATTCAAAGCCTTTAGTTGTTCATTAGTTAAATTATTTGCACGGTTATTGTAATTAAAGCTCAGCTTAATATGGACGCTGTTGTCTGGATAACGATAGATCAAAATTGGTTGCATGATTTGTAAGTTATTTTTAGGCAGCAGAGCTACAGTATCAAGATTTTCAGAACCTGTTGAAATTAAGTACGAATAATTATTTCCGACTAATACACTACCTTGTTGTCTATAGCCATTATAAGATGGATAGCCAATTTTCTGAATAATATCAGTTTCAAATGTTTGATTATCTGAGGTTTGCATAACGCTGTTATTAGTAGTACAACTTGTAGTTGAAAGATTAACTATTCCAAGACCAAAAATAGTCATTAATTTATATGTAGCGGTCATATATTAATTATCCCTTACACTGTTTATTTAAATGCAATTTTAGACCTTATATGGACTAAGTTAAACATTAAATCTAAACAATCAAAAGTAAACATAAATCCAATACTTGGTGTCATTACTTTTAGTTTGATATTAAACTATCAAATATATAGAAACTGCTAAATTTATTTGATAAATTGATAAATTTAAAACGAATTTTTTTTAAATCAACATTAAAACTTTAAACTATATTAATTGAATATTGAATATGTTTAAGGAAATTGATAATTTTTAAACTGTATAATATTTTTATTTATGTTTAAATTATATTAACTACTTAAAGTTTCAGGTATTAATATTGCAATGTTATTTATAAGTGCATCATGTGCAATTATTTGATGCATGTTTATAGTGATTTTTGAATATTTTACTCAACCCATTGGAAATAAATAACAAAAAGTAAGAACAGGAGTTATAGCATGGCTGGCACTGATACATCACAAGAAACTGCTATTCAGTCCCAATCTCAAACGCAGTCCGACTCGCAATCTCAATCTCAATCAATGAATGGTTCACAATCTCAGACCCAGTCTATGCCTAAGACTATTAAAAATTTTAACGCGAGTGACAGCTTTGATGAATTAAAAGCATCTGAAGATTTATATAGACCAGTGGCAAAAGCAATCGGTAACTGGTTAGATAAAACTGGTATTGAAAAATTGGCTCAGTACAATGATCAAGCCGCAGATATTTTTTATCGCAAGGGCATTACCTTTACTGTTTATAGTGATGCTCAAAATATTGAGCGTATGATCCCATTCGATATTATTCCTAGAGTCATTGATGCTAAAGAATGGCAAACCGTTGAAGCCGGCTGTAAACAGCGTATCAATGCTTTAAATATGTTCTTAGACGATATTTATCATGATCAGCGCATCATGAAAGCAGGTGTAGTTCCCGAATCTTATGTGTATGCGAGTGGTTGTTATGAACCATGGATGATGAATATTAAGCTTGAAAAACCAGTCTATTCTCATATTAGTGGTATTGACTTAATCCGAGATGAGGCTGGTAACTTTTGTGTATTAGAAGACAATTTGCGTACTCCTTCTGGAGTGTCATATATGCTTGAAAGCCGTAACATCTCAAAAATTCTATTACCTGACATCTATCAATACTCTGGTGTTTTAGATATTGATGACTATCCGGAAAGACTAAAGGCTTGCTTGGCAAGTGCTACGGATAAGTATGACCCTCAAATAGTTATATTAACGCCTGGTCGGTTTAATAGCGCTTATTATGAACATGCTTTTTTAGCACATGAAATGCAGGTTCCATTGGTTCACGGTTACGACCTAATAGTTGAAGATAGTAAAGTATATATGCAAGCTGTACGCGGTAAGGTGCCCGTTGATATTATTTATAGACGTATCGACGACCCCTTTATAGATCCTTTAGCTTTCGATGCTAATTCTATTCTAGGTGTTTCAGGATTGATGAGTGCCTATCGCGCTGGTAATGTGGTTATCGTTAATGCGCCAGGTACAGGTGTTGCAGACGATAAAAGCCTCTATCCTTTTGTTCCAGATATGATTGAGTTTTATTTAGGCGAAAAACCTATACTTCCAAACGTTACCACCTATCAATGTCGTAAACCTGATGAGCTTGAATATGTCCTAAAAAATCTAGATAAGCTTGTAGTCAAAGAAACACATGGTTCAGGGGGGTATGGGATGCTAATAGGTCCTACATCAACTAAAAAAGAAATCGAAGATTATCGCGTTCGCCTACTTGATAATCCTGCCGGATTTATCGCTCAGCCAACTATCTCTTTATCAACCAATCCCACTACGGTAGATGATGGTATTTCACCGCGCCACATTGATTTAAGACCATTTGTGCTTAGCCATGGCGATGGCTCGGTAGATATTGTACCGGGTGGATTAACCCGAGTGGCTATGAAAGAAGGTTCATTGGTTGTTAACTCTTCTCAAGGTGGTGGTATAAAAGATACTTGGGTAGTCGATCTGAATCAAGACACTGAAGCTTTAGGTGGTGATAATGCTCATTTACATGCTATTAATTCAGTGACATCCCGACATACTTATCATTACACAACCCCTTATCCGGTTGAGGTAGGTTATGATAATACAACTGAAGCCCCTATCATTCTGTTGTTATCTAGAGCCAATCATTTGGTTTGGTTAGGCAGATATAGTGAAAGACTATATTACTATGATGGGGTAATGAAAAAGATAGTTCGTAAAAACATAACGGCTAATGAGTTAATCAATCTAATTAATCGTTTAGGCATTGGTGCGAATCAAGCTTGTCTTGACTATTCTGATACAGACTCATGCATGTTGGCTGTGTTACAAGATCTTGAGAGTAAACAGATTCCTTTTATCATTGATTCAATAGAGACCAATATTCAAGAAGTTAAAGGTGTAATCGGCAAAGATACCTCAGAGCTATTTAACCTTATTAAACGTTTGGCGAGTGCAGGAACCTATCGTGCGGCAACCCTACAGCTTCTAGCCTGTAATGCTGCTATGGAACAAGAAAATAAGACAGTAAGTTATTTTTGGCAATTGGGGCGTAATTTTGAAGCTTTAGAACGTACAGTGTTATTGGGTCAAGACTTTACGCAAATCTGTCAGAAGTTCAAATCATGTCTTATTGATTTACCACAAAATACACGCTGGCGTGAACTGGTACGCCTAACCAATCAACTTATTAAGTCGAATAATTATAATGACTATTTGCTGTTGAGCGAAGAGTTCAACGCCTTACTACAGCAAGGAGTTTAAGACATGAAATTAAGCATTGATCATCAGACTAATTATTATTATAAAGAACTTGCTCAGCGTAGCGTTCAGTATATTCGAATGTCCCCTATGCCATTAGCGCATCAAACTATCCATAGTTGGTCGGTTATGCTGCCTAAACTTGCGACCTTACAACAAGATGGCTTTGGCAATACTTGGTTTACGTTAAGTCGTAATGAGAAGCATGACAACTTGCAGATTCAGGCAACTGGTATTGTTGAGATTAATACTCAAACCGAGTCTATTCCAGACAGTGGAGATATTCCTTATTTACTATTTACGGTTCAAACGCCATTAACTCAGTGCTCCCAAGTTATGCGTGAATTTGCTGCACCTTATTTAGAAAGTGTCAATATAGATAGCTTAAGAGATTTTGCAAAGTCATTAATAAATCGCATGCCTTATACTAAAAATGCCACTCATGTGGGCACAACCGCCAAAGACAGCTTTGATTTAGGTGCAGGCGTTTGCCAAGATCACTCGCACGTATTTATAGGATGTTTGCGAGATCAAAAGATTCCAGCACGTTATGTATCAGGCTATTTATATGATGTTGATCAAAACCATATGTCTAGTCACGCATGGGCAGAGGCATATTTAGACGGTAATTGGTATACTTTTGATATTTCAAATCAACTCTTTCAACCCAGTCATCATGTGTATGTGGCCATTGGACGTGACTACTTAGATACTGCTCCTGTTAGAGGAGTTCGTATTGGTGGAGGTTATGAGAGTTTATATAGTCAAGTTATGGTACATCGAATTGAATAAGCTTTAAATTAAAATTAATATGCAAAGACAATTTTTATAACTACTTCTACCACTCATCATTTATCGTTTTTAATAATATATATAACTTAATTATATTTTAAAACTGTTTCAATTGATGACTTTATAATATAGGACTCCTATGACTTATTGCGCCGCCCTACGTCTTAAACAAGGTATGGTTTTTGCGAGTGATACTCGTACCAATGCAGGTGTTGATCACATATCAACCTTTCGCAAAATTTATACCTATGGTATTGATGGCGAACGTTTTATTGTGCTTCAAACCGCGGGTAACTTAGCCACTTCTCAAGCTGTATTTACTCGCTTGCAAAATGATATAAATCTAAAGCAAGAAAGTAATCTAAACACTGTCGTTAGCTTATTTGATGCAGCTCAAATGGTAGGACGCTATATGCGTGAGATTACCTCTCATGCTCAAGAAGTTGCAAATGAGCCAAATAATGCAAACTTCACTAGTTCATTTATGCTTGGCGGACAGATCAAAGGTCAGCCCACTGAATTATATATGATTTATCCAGAAGGCAATTGCATAAGAGCCACTACTGATACCCCGTTTTTTCAGTTAGGTGAAAGTAAATATGGTAAACCTATATTGGATCGTTCAGTAACTTATGAAGCCGATTTATATCATTCTGCACAAGCTTTAATGTTATCCTTTGACTCTACAATACGTTCAAATTTATCTGTAGGCATGCCTATTGATATGGTTATTTATGAAAACGATAGCCTAAAAGTACCTAACATGAAAAGAATTGTTGAAAGTGATGAATATTTTAGTGTAATTAGTAAACATTGGTCAGATTCGTTGAGAGAATCTTTATTGAATTTGCCAAATTATCCTGATGATTATTGGGATAAGTAGTTAAATTAATATCTTATTCTGAATTTTAAAATTGCATTGAATAAGCACTTTAATTCAAAGTAATATGTTAAAAAGGCAAAATCATTTAAATGATTTTGCCTTTTTGTTTATTAAATTACTTAATCAGATAAATAATAATTAAAGTTTATTTTGGTTCACACGTGCCATAAGTGCTTCTGCATCTTCTACCCTTTCTGAATAACGATCCACTAAATAGTCTGCATGGTCACGAGTCATTAGCGTAAATCGTACCAACTCCTCCATTACATCAACAATTCTTAGATAAAAGCCTGACTCTTTCATACGTTTACTAACGCTTCCGTCCGAGTTTTCAACATCTTCAAACTCTAAAAAAGCTTTAGGTAACGAGGACTGATTTGGTATGGTAATCATACGCATCCAGCGTCCTAATATTCGTAATTGATTCACCGTATTAAACGACTGCGAACCACCACAAACCTGCATCACAGCAAGCGTCTTACCTTGAGTTGGACGCACAGCGCCAATAGAGAGTGGTATCCAGTCTATTTGAGTTTTCATAATACCACTCATAGAGCCATGACGTTCAGGTGAGCACCACACCATACCCTCACTCCACTCTACTAGTCCACGTAGCTCAGCAACTTTTGGATGTGTTACATCTTCGCTATCGGGTAAAGGCAGACCTGTTGGATCATAGATTTTAACTTCAGCTCCCATAGCATTTAGAAGACGGGCACACTCCTCAACTACCAGACGACTATATGATATTTCGCGTAGTGAACCATATAAAAGTACAAATTTTGGTTTATGGTTAGATAACTTACGTTCAAAGTCTTTAATTGTTGGAATTTTAAAGTGTTCAATATCAATATTAGGTAAGGTTTCATTTTGAAAATCCATAAAATCCGAATTTTTTATGTTTGTCATATTGTTTTCTTTAAATTAGAGTTATTTTTAATATTTAGTTTGGTGAATTGATTTATTTTATTTGCTTAGGCTATTTATTATAACTATCAATAAAACTACTTA
>NZ_JAGLBC010000141.1 GCF_018260395.1 Psychrobacter sp. | reverse complement strand
GTCTTTTTTTCACCTGTCATTTGATATTGCACTTCATGTGTTAATCTAAGATTTATAAAAAACTTTATAACCTTTAGAAACAAAACTAAACATTGTTAATCAATTATTCATCAATAAAATCTTTAATAAAGCCATATTTCATAATGAAAATTAGGGTTTCGTAAAGCCATTAAAAAAGTCATAAAAAAAAGTCTGAGCTATGAACTCAGACTTTATAATTTTGGCTACATACGTTTATGACTTAATATTTAGTCATTTAATTGTTTAGTTACTAAGCTGTTTTTAGGCCTACCAATCAATTCAATATGGTCGATTAGATTCTAAAGGCTGGAAAACGTGGATTCACCACACTTTCGGCTTCAATTAGATTCATAATTTCATCAGCAATATTTTCTGACAACTCTAAATTTGTCGAAAACCCAACACAAGAGGCATTAATCTCGCCTAAGACATAAACGTCATTGCCTTTTTCATCAGTATCTAGGATAAAATCTGCGGTCCATAATAAAGGCAGTGAGTAGCCACCGAGGCGCACTTGGAGCATAGGAATGCTGGCTTCTACTTCATCCACCATGTCTTGCCACTGCTCAGGTTTATCATAACGATAGGTTGCACCAGAGAATAAAGTGGCGGAGAATGCTTCAGGTGATTCAGCAGGCTTTTTATGCACCACAGATACCGCCTTATCACGCAGCATTAGCACACGAATTTCACCTTCTTTGATACGTGGTAAAAAAGGCATGTCCAATAACATACCGCTATCACCTTCTAAATACTGATAGCAAAAGTCTATGAACTCACCTAAGGTCTTTTCTTCAACGTGGTTATCACGAGCTTCAGTCAACTTTAATAAGGCATCTTCTGGTATTTCAGTGACATCTTGATATATTTTTGGGTCTTTTAATTGAACCCGCCAAATCCCTTCACCTGTTGAACCACGGTTTTGTTTTAGGACACGCTCGCCACGCGCTAACGTTTGCGGGAATCGTGATTTTAAGTCCTCGTATTCATAGTAACAATATACATCTTCAGGAACCAAGGTCGTGCCTTTTAAACGCTCGACAACATTCTTAGCCCCATAATTAATCATTACATCTGGATGAGGTAAACCTTTTACCCCTTGATGTACCAATTCTCGTAGCATCTGAAAATAACCGGTTTCATCTTTTAGATTACCTGGGTTAATACGGCTCACATAAGCATCGGCTTTATCGATAGTATAGCGATAGATTTCCCCGCGATTTTCATCACTATAAAAAATAACTTCAGCACTCCATCCGCGAGCCTTTAATGACTCTATAATCGGATAAGTGTCATGACGATAGCCATACTTGCTTTTATCCGAGCCACCACGAGCTTCAAAAATAACAACATGTTTTTTCATACTAATATCTCTGTAAATGCCAATAATTATGTGATCGTTAGAATTATTTAATAGTTAGAATAAGGTAGTTATAAAATAAGCCGAACAAAACGTAAAGAGTTAAGTAGCAGAACAACTGTGGCTAAAAATGGAACATTAATATAGTTATGTGAAGATTAGTAGGGGATAAATCAGAGTAGGTTTTAGAAGGCGCAAGTCTATAGAAGAGTAAGATAGAAAACAACACAAGCGCGTAATCTTTTTATTTATCATAAAGTTTATAGATCAATTAATCCATTAGCGACTTGTCAGTTTGACTTGCGTACTAAAAAACCAAACGGCAAAAAAACCAAACAGTTGATTAAACAGGAGTAGTTTCCGCTTATGCTATACTATACATTAATGTAGTTTTGTGACCTTATAATGACAAAAGCACAAGGTAATATAGGTTTTCAATAAACCTATGCGGAGACCTTTAAATTAGACAGTTAAGCATGGTTTTTAAGATAGCTGAGAAGTAAGTTATTAAACTCGCTAGCCTTACCAATATGTGGCCAATGACCTGCATGACTATAAAAATGAGCATCTGCGTTAGGCATAGCTTCTAGTAACTCAAAGCTACGAGATAAAGGCACGACTTTATCATTCATCCCATGAATTAATAAGACAGGTAAAGGTAGTTGACCTAAAGCCAAGAAGTCTAGAGGCAAGTGTTCACGGTCATTATCGCGCGCTGCCAATAAAGTGGTTCTAAGACCATTGGCTTGTTCTTTTACGGCGGCTTGATAACGTAACTTGACTAAAGTTTCAGATACCACTTCTTCATTGCAGATGTTTTTAAGTAAATCTTGTCGTATCAAGTCAGCTGAGAGCGAGGTTTTGTTGTTTTGAGGACGAACAGTTTTTGGTCTTTTTGTCTTTTTCGTGCCTCCGGTTCCGATGGACACCACACCATAGAGACGCTGTGGATGGTCTATCGCCAGCTGTAAAGCTATCCAGCCTCCTAGAGAGCTGCCGACCAACCAAGCTTTGTCTATACCCAAAGCGTCCATTAGACGTAGCGTATGCTCCCCCCATTGTTTGATGCCGTATGAACTGTCGGGGGCACTGATAGTCTCGCCATAACCAATAGAATCAAAGGCAATAGCACGATAATCTCGACTAATATGAGGAATGTTCTGCCACCAAGTCATTGCCGCTGAGGTGCCTGAACCTGAACCATGCAGTAGTAATACTGGGATACCTTCACCCTGATCGTAATAGTGTGTAATTTCATCAGAGTCAGTCTGAATCCAACTATCTTTAAGATTAAAAAACTTATCAGTTTTAAACTCAGGAGGAGATAAAGTCATGATAGTGTCTGCTCTGATAACGTCGATGAAAATCTATTTTAGCTTAATTTATCGTAGTTTAGGGTGCTTTTTCGGCTATTTTTTAACCCTAATAATAATGTCATTAATAAAACTGCAAAAGTACTTACTCGTAAAGCTAAAGCTAATACCCTATAGGAAAACTTACATCAAATATAAGTTAAATAAATTACGAAAGCTAAAGAATAGGGTAAGCCTTGCTTGGTAGACTAAAGGCTAATAACTCATTAAAAAAAGCAAGTTTAATTGTAATGAAAGTGATTTCAACAGCCGTTGAAATGGCGAATAACAAAACAATATCAGGAATCGAATGCAACGACGTAAATTTATTAAAACAATGGGCTTAAGCCTAGGTGCAGTAGGCACATCAGCGGCAGTAAGTGGCTGTCAAACATTAAGCACCAGCCAATCGGCCACTCAAAAGAAGTTGAGCCCGAAAACTATTCAAGCGGGACACTTTAGTAATATTATTGTCGGCAGTGGCTATGGTGGCGCCGTTTGCGCCCTACGTTTAAGTGAGCAAGCACATAAAGTGCTCATTTTAGAGATGGGCATGCGCTGAAATAGAACCCCAGACCATTCTACCTTTTGTAAAATGATTAGCGCCGATGAGCGTTCTAGTTGGTTTAAAAACTGGCCGAGCGCTCCGATTCCAATTCCACGTCATATAAAAAAATATCCAGGGGTGTTAGACCTTATTGAATATGACGATATGAAAGTGTTTGCTGGTCGAGCCTATGGCGGTGGCTCAATTGTTAATGGAGCAATTGCTATTGAACCTAGACGGTCACATTTTGAGCAGACCTTTCCTTGGATAAACAGCGAAGAGATGTACAGCACCTTTTTTCCAAAAGCTTTAAAACAGCTGAAAGTCAGTCAGATTCCAGAAGACTTTTTTAAGACCTCTGAGCACTATGAATACACTCGAGCTGCTGAAAGTCAGGCCATAAAAGCGGGATTAACCACCCAGTTTTTTGGCAATAGCTATGATTTTGACTATATGCAAAAGGAAGCCAAAGGAGAGGTATATCCATCGGCATTAGGCGGTGAGGTCATCTATGGCAATAATGCTGGTAAATTTTCGCTAGACTTAACCTATCTAAAAGATGCGGAATCTACTGGCAATGTGAGCGTCAAAACACTGCGTAAAGTTTGTAATATAGAACAGTTGCAAGATGCCGATAAGCTCAATAAGTTAAAACTTGAAGTGCAGGTATTGAACAAACAAGGTGGTGTTGATGCCATTGAATATTATACCTGCGACAAGCTATTTTTAAATGCAGGTAGCACTGGCACTTCAGAGCTGTTGCTAAAAAGTCAGGCCTCAGGCACGCTGAACAATCTTAACGAGCATATCGGTCAGCACTGGGGACCCAATGGCAATATTATGACGGGTCGTAACTTTGTGCATGCGGCAGGTGAGGCTCAGTCTACCATCCCTGTGAAAGGGATTAATATGTGGGATGGTGATAGAGACGGCTCAAAATATAAGATATTTGCAGAAATTGCACCGCTACCTTTAGGACTTGAGACTTGGACTACCTTGTATTTGGCCATTACTGACAACCCTGAGCGAGGCAGTTATTATTATGATAAAGCGTCGCAAACGGTGAAGCTCAATTGGAAACGCTCGCAAAATGAGTATTCCATTAACGCCGCCAAAGAGCTAATACAAAAATTAGCCAAAGCCAATGGTGGACGTACATCAAGCTTATTGTTTAGCAAAGGATTTGGTGATAACTTTTGTTATCATCCTTTGGGCGGTTGTGTGTTAGGTAAAGCCACGGATGATTTTGGACGAGTTAAAGGCCACGAGAATATATACGTTCAAGACAGTGCTCTGATACCGGGTAGTGCTGGTGTTAATCCTTATGTATTTATTACCGGTCTTGCCGAGCGTAATATGAGTTATATTATGCAGCAAGATTTTGTTTGATTCTTAAAATATGTTGTGTGTTTTAGAACTTACTTTTTAAGTGTTTTTGAATCGATGTTTCGACGAATATGTATAAAAATGAGTCTCTACTAGGTTTTTTGATCAGTATTCATAACTTTAAGGCGTATCGCTAACTACAAAAAGCAATCATAAAAAGCCAATCATAAAATCTTAAATAAATTTATCAAGAAAGGATAATTCAATGAAAGCTGTCTTATTAGATGAAGATAGATTTGCAGAAGATATACAGTTGACGACACCTGAGGCATTGAGCGAGTTGGTTCGATTCAAAGGTACGCCTCAAGACAATGCAGTCATTATTGAACGTTGCCAAGATGCAGATATTGTCATCGTAGGCTCGTTACGTATAGAGCGTGAGGTTATCGAAGCCTTGCATAATCTTAAGCTGTTACAAGTAACCTCTGTGGGCACCAACCAAGTTGATATCAAGGCTTGTGAGGACAACGCAGTCAAAGTTCTTAATGTCCCCGGCTTTGCAACAGCTACTGTAGCCGAGCATACTTTTATGTTATTACTAAATGCCATGCGAGCTGGGGTTAATTATCATAACAAGGTCAAAGATGGCAGCTGGAAACAACAAGACAGAGCTGACATGATGAATGCTGATATCATTGATTTAGAAAATTTGACATTAGGTTTAATTGGCGTAGGCGATATCGGTAAACGGGTATCAAAAATCGCTGAAGCTTATGGCATGAAAGTGTTATGGGCAGAGCATAAGGGAGAGACGCCACGTAACGATAGCTACACCGAATTTGATACAGTATTGGCCGAATCAGATGTGATTAGCTTACACTGTCCTTTGACCGAGAAAACCAAGCATTTGATTGATGATGATGCTATCTCAAAAATGGCTAAGACCCCTATAGTGATTAATGTGGCGCGAGGTAAAGTAGTAGATACCCAAGCGCTTGCTAAGGCCATTAAAGCAGAAAAAGTTTTAGGCTTTGCTACTGACGTGTTTGAACGTGAGCCTGCTGATATTAATGACCCAATTGTACAACTTGCCAATCAGCCACATCCTCGAGTTATTCTAAGCCCACATGTAGGGGCAGCCAGTAAAGCTTCTCAAGTTAAGCTATGGGAAGTTGTGCGTAATCAGGTGAATCAATTCGTCAAAGAAAGTTCAAAATAACAATACAATTATATAATGGTCTATATGAGCCATATTTTTTTGTGGATATTAAAAACTGTATTTGGTATAAATCGCTAATTATAAACGTAGATTTACACTAGCTAACTTCACTTTAGATAAGGCTTAAAGTAGTATAGGATGTAATAACCATAGATAAATTTAGTTTGGCTTATAGCATTTCTGGAATTGTCTAAGTATTATGTTATAAGTTATAAAAGTTATAAAAAAAATTTTCTGAAATTATAAGGAGTCTTATTTTGTTCGATATTAA
>NZ_JAGLBC010000140.1 GCF_018260395.1 Psychrobacter sp. | reverse complement strand
CGTTTGCTATTTTTTTGTCACCTTCTTTTTATCCCAATGTTCAACACACCCTAATGATTGCTAAAAGTAGTTCAATAATTAATATAAATATAAGGATAGGATTATGGCATTATCTTTAAGTAAAGGTGGAAACTTATCACTGACTAAAACAGACCCTAATTTAAATAAGCTGTTAATTGGATTGGGATGGGATGAACGTGCGACATCTGGTGCTGAATTTGACTTGGATGCCAGCGTCTTTTTGTTGAATAACGCAGGACGTGTTCGTGGCGATCATGATTTCATTTTTTATAATCAATTAAAATCTGATAATGGCGCGGTCGAACACACAGGTGATAACCGTACAGGTGAAGGTGATGGCGATGACGAAGTTATCAAAGTAGACCTATCTCGCGTGCCTGTAGATGTGGATAAAGTGGTGGTCACTGTGACCATTCATGATGGTCAGGTACGTAACCAAAACTTTGGACAAGTTGCCAATGCTTTTATTCGTGTGGTGAATGAAGAGACCGGAGTAGAGGTAGTCCGCTTTGATTTGGCTGAGGATTACTCTGTCGAAACAGCCATGGTATTTGGCGAAGTTTATCGGCATAATGGCGAGTGGAAATTCCGAGCCGTCGGCCAAGGTTATTCCGGCGGTTTACAAGCGATGTGTCAAAGCTATGGTGTTGTCATCTAAACGACTTGAGCTGTTTGGATGGAAGTTGGTCTGAAGTAGTTACCCTAAACCCACTTTATAAGCGCCTAAATATATGCGCATAATTTGGTCAATTAGACGCCTATCTTTGGGGTCAAAGACTTAGCACCAGACAATATGATTTTACGACAGGATAGGTAATGAAACATTTTTATTTCGACTTTATTTTTACAACAATCGCCTTAATAGTGGCCGCTTGGTGGGGATACTCTCATGGCGGTATGAGCGGACTGATATCAGCGCTCTCCATTACTGCTATTTTGGCGGTAATGGAAATCTCTTTATCATTTGATAATGCGGTGGTTAACGCCTCAGTGCTTAAGCATTGGGACAAGTTTTGGAAAATGATATTTTTAACCGTTGGTATTTTAATCGCGGTATTTGGTATGCGTCTGGTATTCCCGATTGTTATTGTGGCAGTGACCGCTGACATGGGTATGATGGATGTTATTAACTTGGCTTTATATAATCCAACGGAGTACTCAGCCAAATTAATGGCGCACCATGCAGAGATTTCAGCTTTCGGTGGCATGTTCTTACTATTGGTATTCTTAAACTTCTTATTTGACGATAAAGACGTGCATTGGTTCGGTTGGTTGGAAAGACGCTTGGCTAAGTTTGGCGATGTTGATGCCATGAGTGTATTTGTGGCTCTTGCTATTTTGATGATTTCATTATCATGGGTTCATGAGGAACAAACGCTAGTTGTACTAATAGCTGGCATTTGGGGCATCTTGGTTTACTTGGGTGTTCAAGTGGTATCAGGCATGCTTGAGGGCGATCTTGAGGAAGCTGAAGAAGCATTAGAGGACGGTGAAGTTGCCACCAAAGGCAATAGCTCTGCAAATGTTGGTAGTGCAGTGATGAAGGGTGGTATTGCTGGATTCTTATATCTAGAAGTATTAGATGCGTCATTTAGTTTTGACGGTGTAATTGGTGCGTTTGCGATTACCAATGATGTGATTATCATTATGTTAGGTCTGGCCATTGGTGCTATGTTCGTGCGTTCGATGACCATTTTCTTGGTGGATAAAGGGACTCTTGATGAGTTTATTTACCTTGAGCACGGTGCGCACTATGCTATTGGCGCTTTAGCAGTAATTATGTTGTTATCAATGAAGTTCCATGTTCCAGAAATTGTAACAGGTCTAATTGGTATCGCATTTATTGGGTGGGCAGTTTTAGCTTCTATTAGATTCAAAAAGTTAGAGCAAGCAGGTAAAATCTAGCCATTCTGTAATTATAAATAGTAAGCTAAATTACTAACGAACTGTAACATTTAAATGAATTATGGTTTGGTTAAATTCACTTTATAACTGTGTCTAACCGGCTTTAAGTGATTTGGTAAATCGTCTTGATTATCGGTCTTGCAGTAAGTATAGTTAACGAGAGTTTCGACTCTCGTTTTTTATTGTCTAGTATTTATATCAGCATAAATTATCATGACAGTTAACATTGATAAGATACTAGACTGATGAAAGTCATTCAAAATCAAGACTAACTAAATAGTAATAATAACTTATTTAACTTTTGTACTAACTAACTTTTATATAACGATAAAGGAAAATATCATGGCTATTAGCTTAACAAAAGGCGGTAACGTCAACTTATCAAAAGAAGCACCAGGTTTAACCAATATGACTATTGGCTTAGGCTGGGATCCTCGTGCTACAGATGGACAAGACTTTGATCTAGATGCTATCGCATTTTTATTAAATGATGCCGGTAAAGTGCGCAATGACCAAGATTTTATTTTCTTTAACAATCTAAAATCTGGTGATGGGTCAGTTGAACATACCGGTGATAACCGTACCGGTGAAGGTGATGGTGATGATGAAGCCATTAAGGTTGACCTAACAAGAGTACCCAGTGATGTATCAAAAATTGCCGTTTGTGCCATCATCTATGAAGGTCAAGCTCGCAACCAAAACTTTGGTCAAGTTGCCGATGCCTTTATTCGTGTTGTTAACGATAATGGCGGTACTGAAATTGCTCGTTTTGACTTATCAGAAGATGGCAGTACAGAAACTGCAATGATTTTTGGTGAAGTTTATCGCCACAATGGTGAGTGGAAGTTCCGTGCTGTAGGTCAAGGCTTTAGTGGTGGTTTGGGTCCATTAGCAGCTTCATATGGCGTTGCGGTTTAATAGATTTAGCAATAAATTCAGAACTAACAGCTTAAACAGTATCTTTACCAACCAAAGCTTAAAGACCTAAGCTGATGTAATAAGCGTATCATTTAGTGTAGCAATACAACGGTGCATAAGGACAGCATTATGGCGGCAACCTTCAGTTTGATAGGTACCATCGAGCCTTTTTTACATTGTAATTTAAAGCAAGGCGACTCAATTTATTGTGAAGCCAATGCTATGGTTATGATGGAGAACAACCTTGAGCTTAAAGGTAAACTGCAAGGTGGTTTGATGCAGTCCTTAATGCGCCGATTTGCCAATGACGAATCTTTATTCCAACAAGAGATTGCCGCCACAAACGGCGAAGGGGACTGTTTATTGGCCCCCACTTTAGATGGCGATATGCAGATTTTAGATATTGGTGCTCAGCAATATACCTTAAGTGACGGCGCTTTTGTTGCCGCAACACGTGATGTAGAAGTGAAGGCAAATATTCAACGCAATTTGGGCGGAGCTGTGTTTGGCGATACCGGTGGATTTGTAGTTATGCAAACCCAGGGTAATGGTCAGCTTGTGGTATCTGGCTTTGGCTCTTTGTTTGAAATAGAGGTTACTCCAGGCAAAGATGTGGTCATTGATAATGGTCATGTGGTCTGTTGGGACTCCACTCTTCAATACAGTCTATCGGTCTCAACCAGTAAGAAAAAAGGCATTATGAGCAATATCATTAACTCCGTCACCAGTGGCGAGGGTATGGTGCTTAACTTCTCAGGTCAAGGTAAGGTAATTATCTGTTCGCGCAATCGAGATACTTATCGTGGTTGGGTCCAAAGCATACTCGGCAGCAGCTCAGGTGGCCGTGGTGGCAGTGGCGGATTTTTAGATAACATTTTATAGTAGTATATTTTAACAACTATATTTTAACAACAATATAGATTTTAGCTAAATTAACTTAGAACTCGAGTCACTTCTTGAATCACTTAAAGATACTTAACATTTCACTCATATATCACTATAAATTACTATATCAAAATATCAAGGATAAGTAATATGGCAGTTAATCTGCAAAAAGGACAAAAGATTTCACTGAGCAAAGAAGCTGGTGGCAATCTAACTCAAATTAAAATGGGCTTAGGCTGGGATGTTGCTGGTTCTGCTGCACCTACTAAGAAAGGCGGCTTTTTAGGCAATCTTTTTGGTGGTGGCGGTTCAGGCGGTGACAGTATTGATCTTGATGCTTCATGCATTATGTTTGATGACAATAAACAGCCTATTGATGCCATTTGGTTTAATCAATTACGCTCAAAAGATGGCAGTATCGTGCATACAGGCGACAATCGCACTGGCGCTGGTGACGGTGATGATGAGGTCATCAATGTTGATTTGACCAAAATCCCAGCCAATGTCAAATCATTGGTATTTACCGTAAACAGCTTTACCGGTCAGAATTTTTCAACTGTTGAAAACGCTTATTGCCGTATCATAAATGGCAGTAATAATGCTGAAGTAGCACGTTATAATTTATCATCGCAAGGCAACCATACCGCAATGGTTATGGCCAAAGTTTACCTTCATAATGGTGAGTGGAAGATGCATGCCATTGGCGAAGTGGCGAGCGGTCGCACGTTTAATGATTTAATGCCGTCTATAACCCCACATGCTTAATAGCAAATAGGGTTAAGGTGGTGAATGCCACTAGATTGCTCTACAAAAGCTAAACATGACATACTTTCAATAATAAAAAAAACGCTGACTTAGATCAGCGTTTTTTATTCTAAAAATCAAATGAACCTAATAAAAGCTGCCTTATTTACGAGCTCGTTTCCAACTAAAGCCCCATCCAAAAGCTTCATCCATCTGCTGATGACCTGAGAAATAGCGGTTAATACGCTCAACATTGATACTGCCGTTTTGGTTTACCAAACGTGCAACTGCGCACATACCAGAGGCGTTATTACCTTCGGTCATTCTAGTTTCGATAGGTGGCTGGTCGGGGACATAAATGGTGATTATGCCATCAGTCTGGGCCCAGTTTGGCGCACCTTCGTAGATAAAGGCAAAGATGAACACTTCTTTGATATCGCTCCACCGAGCGCCATTGATATCAAGCCATTCACCATCTTGATTTTGGCCTGTGCGATCATCGCCACGCAATAGCACATAAGGTGCTTTTTGTAGGTCGCCAAAACGATCACCAAGTGCTTGAATTAAGGTGCGTTCACCATTAGCTAGATGCACCATAGCACCGACATCGAGATCGATACCATTTGATTTTGCCGCAAAAAGATCATTTAAAAAACCTTTCTTTTTGATTGTATTAGATGACCCGTTATCGGTTTGACGATTCCAGTTAAGGTTGACAGTAATTTTACCAAAGTCGTCTTTTTTCTTTAGGTTAATGCTCGATTGATTCTTAGTTAAACTAATTTTGGATAAATTAACCGATTGTGGTGCGGTGGAGCTGATAGGCGGTGGTGTCTGCTGTAACGATTGCGGTGATTTTTGCGGGCTTGGTGTAGGTGGTGATGTACGTGTTGAGGTAGGTGGTGATGTGGATACATCATCAGCGATTTCCACCCCAAAATGCTCAGAAAGTGGTTTTAAGCCCCCATCAAACCCTTGGGAAATAAAACGAAATTTCCATTGTCCTTGGCGACGATAGCATTCCCCTAAAATAAGAGCTTTTTCGCTACGATTTGCGCTTTGAACTTGGCAAGTCATCAGTACAGTAGCGCCTTGGAGCACTTGTAATTGGATGTCGCCCAATTGTGATAAGGGCTGATTGCTTGAAAAAGCCAAGGCAATTTTTTCAATGCTTTGAGGCTGAGTTGTTAAATTTATGTCAAAAAAGGCGTCTGTATCATGCCCGCGATGACTGATACTGCTATCATCGCTACGGGTCTGCCCATAAAATACCATGTCCCCATCACCACGCACCTTGCCATTCTCAGTCAAGCGGTAGGCCACGCAATCAATAGGCTGTTCACTTAAAACACGCACGCTTATATTATCAGTAGGTAGTGGCGCATTGGCACCTGCAATTAGGGTCTGACTCATAACAACTCTCCGCAACACTCTTATATTAGTAACTAGGGCTTTTAAGTTTAATATGCTTTATTCAGGCATAACCCTTAATGATTATAGTCCACGATATATAACTAACAAATGAACGAAACAATGTTTTATCAGTCTAGCAGATTCAACCATAAAAAAAGTAAAATTAACAAGCGAATGAAAAGCAAATGAAAAGCCAATATAAATCGAAAGAAAAAACAGACTTAATAGACAAATTAAGT
>NZ_JAGLBC010000139.1 GCF_018260395.1 Psychrobacter sp. | reverse complement strand
ATTTAAAATAAACCAATAAGGATTTATTAATGCAAACTATTTTGCTAGTACCTACTGGGCGCGGTATTGGGTTAACTTCTGCTGGTCTAGGGCTAATCAAAGCTTTCGATTACTTGGGCATGAAAGCGGGCTTTATAAAGCCATTCTTGCAAGATGATTCTAATGATTCGCAGCATACATTAGATAGCTCGAGCGATTTGAACCGTCAAGCCTTTGGTCTAAATCCGCCGGAATCTATTCCTCGTGAGCGTGTCGAGCACATGATGAATAATGACAATGTTGACGACTTAATGGAAGAGGTGGTCACCAATTTCAATAAGTTAGATAATGATTATAATGTCGTAATCTGTGAAGGATTGGTAGCTACTGAAGAAGTCAGTTATGCCTCTCAAGTTAACTTTGCGTTGGCCACGGCTTTAGATGCCAAAGTTATTTTAGTTAGCATGGCAGATTTAGAACATCCAAAGCAGTTGGCTGAAAAGCTTGATGTACATTCTAATATCTTTGGTGGCTTAAAAGGGGAGCGAACGCTAGGTAGTATTCTAATGCGTGCCAAAAACGTTTCCAATACATTTGATACCCAGCCTGTTGCTCCTGGTGAAGCCAATCTTCAGTTAGATGCTAACTTTATTTCTGCCATTCAATCTTATTCACCAAGTTTTGCTACTGAAAATTATCATTTAATTGGTGTGGTGCCTTTTAGTAATAGCTTGTCTGTACCCCGCACTTGGGATATCGCTCAACAGCTTAGTGCTACTTGGTTAAATGAGGGAGATGCAAAACAGCGTAGGGTTCTAAAAACCAGCCTAATTGCTCGAACTATCTCACGTGTCGGTGAGGTCTTTACTCGTGGCACCTTGGTAGTCACTCCAGGGGATCGTGATGATTTACTATTGGCCACAGCCATGGCCTGTATGAATGACATTCCAATGGCAGGTATTGTGCTAACTGGTGGTATTATTCCCAATGAGACTGTCATTCAACTATGTCAACCTGCCTTAAAAACTGGTCTGCCTGTCCTAAGCGTGCCTACCGATAGCTTAGAGACAGTTCAGAATTTATCGACCATTAGTAATGAGATCCCAAAAGATGATTCTGAGCGTGCTGAAGCTGTGGCACGTTTTGTGGCGGCTCATTTGGACTTAGACTGGCTCAAGTCCTATTTCGAACGTGATTATAAACCTCGTTTATCACCATCTGCTTTTCGTCATCAAGTGGTGAAAAAAGCACAAAAATCGATAAAACGTGTGGTATTACCAGAAGGCGAAGAACCTCGTACTATCGAAGCTGCTGCTATTTGTCAAAGCCGTGGTATCGCTCAATGTATATTACTGGGTAATCCCGAAACAATTGCTCAAGTTGCCAAAAACCGTGGCGTTGAGTTACCAAATGAAATTAAAATTATTGATCCTGCTAAAGTTGAACTCGATAAGTATATCAAAGCTTTTGTCGAGGGTCGTAAAGGCAAAGCCACTCAAGAGCAGGCAACAGAAGAGCTAAAAGATACTGTCGTACTCGGCACTACTATGCTGTATTTGGACGAGGTAGACGGCTTGGTTTCAGGGGCCATTCACACCACTGCCAATACAGTACGCCCTGCATTCCAAATAATTAAAACTGCGCCGCAATACTCTTTGGTATCTTCTATCTTCTTTATGCTATTGCCAGAGCAAGTCGTGGTATATGGTGACTGCGCCATTAACCCCGACCCTAGCGCTGAGCAATTGGCCGATATCGCTATTCAATCTGCGGCGTCTGCAAAAGCCTTTGATATTGATCCAAAGGTAGCCATGATCAGTTATTCTACTGGTGCTTCGGGCACTGGCGATGATGTTGAAAAAGTAAAACTGGCCACTCAAATTGTTCGTGAACGTGCACCAGATTTAATCGTGGACGGTCCACTACAATACGATGCCGCCTCAGTGTTAAGCGTGGGCAAGCAAAAAGCACCAAACTCTCCAGTTGCTGGTCAAGCCAACGTATTTATTTTCCCAGATTTAAATACTGGTAACACTACGTATAAAGCGGTACAACGTAGTGCCAATGTGGTTAGTGTTGGGCCAATGCTGCAAGGTCTTAACAAACCTGTTAACGATTTATCACGAGGTGCATTGGTAGATGATATCGTTTATACCATCGCTCTAACCGCTATCCAAGCCAACAAGACGAAAATTTAAGTCCTAGATAGTTAAGTTTTAATAGCCGGCAGATATGTCGGCTATTTTTATGCTAAAGGGCTGCTAAGTTCTGATAAGCACTTAAATTAAGTAAATCCATTTTATTATGCCAAGCTCTTTCACTATGCCAAATAAACAAATAAGTTCTAAACCTGCTTCAGACTTGCGTGCTATCAAAATCTATTTGGGCGGTTCTTTTGATCCTGTTCACAAAAGTCATTTGGCATTATTGGCTCATGTTTATTCTAAGTTGGCTACATATAGTGAGAAGGTTGAAGGCTATTTTTTACCTACTTCACGCTCCCCATTAAAATCAGAGAGTAGTGAAGCTGAACATCGGCTCAATATGTTGGCAGAAGCTATTAAGGATATGAGAAATACTGAGCTGCCAACACCATTTAAATCAAATTTTGGGGACACTATAGGCATAAGCGACCATGAAATTTGGCAATCGCCCCCGACTTATACCATTAATACCTTAACTGAATTACGATCGCAATATCCTAACTACAGTTTGGTTTTTATTGTAGGAGCAGATAATATTGCAAATTTGTCGAAATGGCGCGACGGTGACAAATTGACACAGTTTGCCCATCTTTGGGTATTTCCTAGAGATACAATGCAATCTCAAACGGAAATCCTCGCCCTATTGCCTGAGTCATTAAAGTCACAAGTTACCTTTAACGTGCAGGACTTGAAGATCAATACCCATGGCCACATATACATAGATTCACAGACGGTTGCACCCTTATCAAGCACCCAAATCCGTCAAGCAATTAAGGAAGGTAAGCCAAATATTGCAAAATCTGCTTTGCCACACTCTGTATATTCGTATATCATGAAAAATAATTTATATCATTCTTATTGAGTTTATGGTTTCTATACCGCCTACGCAAAATCCAACGCCCTCTTAATGAACTAAATTAATACTCAAACTCTTAAACATATCTTTTGGCCATACCGTCATAAAGTATATGCAGACAATTTTATAGGATAGCTATGACACTAGACGCAAATCAAAAACCACCCATGAGCGATGAAAGACTGCAGTTTTGTCTTGAAATGGTTCAAGACGCCCTAAATGATTTAAAAGCTAAAAATATTACTGTGCTACACGTAGCAGAGTTAACGGACGTAATGGACTATATGGTTATCGCCGAAGGCACGTCAAAGCGCCATGTCAACGCATTGGCGGACGAAGTAGGCGCTATTGCTAAAAAAGCTGGGTTCATGCCATTAGGCCGTGAAGGTGAAAAAGACAGTGATTGGACTCTAGTTGATTTGGGCGGCGTCATTGTCCATATCATGACTCGTCAAGCTCGTGAGTTCTATGATCTAGAAGGCTTATGGTCTTCACCTGAAGAACTTAGAAAGCTAGTTGCTCGTGATTTAAGTGAACGCTAACATCTAAGCTTGAAAATATTTGTATTCAATAAAGACGCTTAATTTGGCGTCTTTATTGGTTTTATGATAACAATAATTTTTATACCTAAACGGTTGTTATTTGAAGATACAGATGAGTTACCGCTTATAAAATTGATAGGTAATATTAGGTAGCTAATGCAAATATCTTATTTAGATAGCTAATGCAGATTTAAAGATCAATAGCTAAGATTAATGGCTTAAGACTAAGCACTCTAATAACCTTGATTTTCCAAATCAAAATAAATACTACAGGCATCCGGATCTTCGTCCTCACAGGAGCGCTCAAACCATTTTTTGGCTTGACTATAGTTTTTAGACACACCATCGCCATTATAATACATAGTGCCAATGTTAAAGCTGGCATCGCTATAATGTTGATCAGCTGCTTTGGTATACCACTGAAGCGCTTTTTTGAAATCTTGAGCTATACCTTGTCCTTCATGATAACTAATTGCCAAGCTATATTGAGCCTCGGCATTGCCTTTCTCGGCAGCTTTTTTATACCACTTAACCGCCTCGCTATAATCCTGTTCTACGCCGTAGCCATTATCGTACATCATACCTAGATTATATTGAGCCTGTACAACACCTCGTTCAGCAGCTTTTTTATACCATTCGGCGGCCAATTTATAATCTTGCTCTACACCTAGTCCCGTCTCGTACATCATAGCGAGGTTAGATTCACCAATCCCATTCCCTGCTTGAGCAGCTTTTAAAAACCACTGAAATGCTTTTTGGTAGTCAACCTCAACACCATTGCCATGATAATACATCACTCCTATATTGACAAAAGACCCATCATCGCCCTGACTTGCAGCTTTAAAATACCATTTGCGTGCTTTATCAAAATCTTGGGCTACCCCATACCCCTCATCATATAAATTTGCTAAAGAATATTGGGCTTGTCTATGACCTTGACTGGCAGCTGATAGAAACCATTGTAATGCCTTAGGTATATTTTCAATAACGCCGCTGCCCGTCTCATAAAAGACGCCTATTTTGTATTGAGCCTCTACATCACCCTGCTCTGCGGCTTGCAAATACCATTTAAAAGCTTCTAAATAGTCTTTAGAAACTCCCAATCCATACTCATACAAGATAGCTAAATTATACTGAGCGTCTTTATCACCTTGCGCCGCTGCCTTTTTATACCAATAGAGTGCTTGCTTCAAATCTTTAGTCGTTCCCCTTCCTTCATGATACATTACTGCCATATTAAACTGAGCATTTGGATTGCCCTTAGCGGCTGCTTTTTTGTACCACTGTAACGCTTTACCTTGATCTTGTGCCACGCCATTACTACCGGTTTCATAAATCCAGCCTAAGTTAAACATCTCTACTGGACTGTCGTTTTCTGCTAAGGCTTGGGTCGTCGGTAAATCCAATGCTCTCCCCGCTACTGAAGTCATGGCACAGCCTATTACCAAACAAGCTATGCTTAATTTATGTAAAAGACGGGGTTTTGCAAATTGCATATCCTTCCTTATTGATATAGCGGGCTACCAAGTGTCAACACAATACCCCTTAAGTTAATCTACAACGCAATTTAGTTTACATTAAAATAAAACTTCATAAAACTTCTATTTTTATTCTTAAATGATGTCTAAGAATACATTAAATTGATTAATAACTTCGCAATAATGTTCAAATTATTTATTAACTATAAAAATAAACTGTTATTATGACCTCCGATTTAATTACCACCAGATTAGATAAAGGGTCTTGATTCTAAAAAAAAGGCTTAAGTCCTAATCAAGTATTATTCAAGGACCGCAGGTTAAATTGCTAATCCAAAACTGATTTTCTAATATTGTATAACGGAGCGATTATGGCTAACTTATGGCTTGATCTTGGAAACACCAGACTTAAATACTGGTTAACAGATGATATTGGTCAGGTCGTGACCTCAGATGCAAAGCAACATTTACAAGCGCCAGCCGAGTTATTAATCGGTCTTACCGATAGATTCAAAAATTTGGCACCAGAATTCATTGGCGTATCTTCGGTACTAGGCGAAGAGGTAAATGCCCAAGTAGCCCAATCTCTAGCTACTTTAGATATTGCCTTTGAGTTTGTCCATGTGGACGCATATCACCCTTTGTTAACTAGTGACTATGATGCTGGGCAACTAGGTGTAGACCGTTGGTTACAAATCTTGGGAGCAGTAGACCGTAAAAAACGCCAGTGCGTAATAGGCTGTGGTACTGCATTAACCATTGATTTGGTAGATCATGCTCATCATCTGGGGGGGTATATTTTCCCAAGTATTTATCTACAACGTGAAGCGTTATTCTCAGGCACCAAACAGATTAGTATCAGTGAGGGTACTTTCAATAGTATTAGCGAAGGCGTCAATACTTCTGATGCAGTGCACCGAGGTATTTTATTGTCTATAGTTGGCGCCATTAATGAAATAGCCCGACGCCATCCAAATTTTGAAATCACTTTAACCGGTGGTGATGCCTCTATCTTAGCTCAACATCTCTCTCAGCCTATTCATATCAAAGATGACTTAATGCTAACTGGTCTCGTACGCTATTTTGACACTTCTAGTTAACCCTTCAATTTCTATTAGCTGTTT
>NZ_JAGLBC010000138.1 GCF_018260395.1 Psychrobacter sp. | reverse complement strand
CCAATGCATCCCAGTTTGTCAGACGAATACAGCCCGATGAAGCTTGACGACTAATACGATCTGGATCGGGTGAACCGTGAATACCGTAAGAGGGTTTATCCAATCCTATCCATACTCGTCCTACTGGATTATTGGGACCGGGCGGTAGAATAGTCTGATTGCCATCCGCATCTGTATAAGTATAGTTGGGATCGCTCACTTTGGTTTGGACTTTATGAGTACCGGTCGGTGAAGGCGTAGCTGTACTGCCTACCGTTGTCGGATAGCTGGCGACTAATTGATTGTCTTTGTCATAAGCGTATAAAATTTGATTACTTTTATCTGCGACTACGCGAGCAATAGCTATCTTATTCGCTTTGCCAGGATTATAGACGGTAAGCGACTCGCCAGCGCTAAAGGTTGTATTGGGATTAAGCTGCTTTAAATAACCCATGCTCATATGGAACTTTTCAGCCATAGCTTCGGCCACGCTTTCATAATATAGACCTTCTAGCTTTGATTTGGCTTCAACATCTTCAGGGATAGTAGTGGTCTTGATATTGACATCAGAGTCAGTCAACGTATAGCTGATTAGTACAGGCTTTTTGGCTAAGTCGACATTTTGCAACGCATCCCAAGTTTTCTGATCTAGATTATCAGTGATAGTAATGCCCTTGGCTTTTTGAAAAGCTTGCATTGCTTTTTGGGTATTTTTACCCCACCAACCGTCTACTGATCCAACCCCATATTGGTTCCAGTTCAATAGTGCCTGAACTTTTGTCCCCATCTCTTGGTTCATCTCAACGCCTGGTTTCCATTCGCTGTTATTTACCTTTTGGACGAAGTCTGTCTGATTATCAGCTTTAGATGCCGGAACTGATAAAGATTTAGAAGCTTGATTGTCATTGCTTTGAGTATTTGAGGTTTGCGCATAAGACATACTCATAGCCAATGCGGTAGATAATGCAATGGATAGTTGTTTTAATGGTGTTGATCGCTTTAATGCGAGCTTTATTGACTTGTCTTGCTGAGAGAGAATTTTAAAGGTAATTGTTGTTCTCGGTTCAAACATGTAAGCTCCCGCTTTTTTATATTATTTTATTTGCTCTTTAATTATTGATCTTGTGTTTCAGTCATAAAGTATAACATCCAATATACTCTTTATAAGCCGTTTGGTTAAGCCTGTTTTGCTCATAATATGCTAAATTATCTATGATGAACTTTAAAGGAATAAAAAATTAAAACAAAAAAACCCGAAATCTAACATTCGGGTTTTTAATTAAAATAGTAGCAATTTAACACTAATTTGAGGCCTATTAGCTAAGCTTGGCCAATACAGCTTCGCCCATCTGCTTACAACCTACTAGGGTTAAACCTGTGTCATCAGTATCCATAATGTCACCAGTACGCAGTCCATCGTCTAATACTTCACTAACTGCCTGCTCAATAGCTGCCGCTGCCGCTTCATTTTTAAAAGTGTAACGTAGCATCATCGCTACAGACAATATAGTCGCTAATGGATTCGCTTTGTCTTGACCGGCGATATCAGGTGCACTGCCATGACACGGCTCATACATGCCTTTGCCATTTTCATCTAAGCTAGCAGACGGCAACATGCCAATTGAACCTGTTAACATTGCCGCTTCATCAGATAGTATGTCACCAAACAAATTACCAGTAACCATCACGTCAAACTGCTTAGGATTCTTCACCAATTGCATACAGGCGTTATCTGCATACATATGACTGAGCTCAACATCGGAGTATTCAGTTTGTTGCAGCGTAATCATGGTTTGCTTCCAAAGTTCAGTGACTTCGAGCACATTGGCCTTGTCTACCGAACATACTTTGGCAGGAGTTCCATTGGCTCGAGCTCTTACTTTCGCCAAGTCAAAAGCGACTTTACCAATACGCTCAATTTCAGAAGTGTTATAAACCATGGTGTTGTAGCCTTGCTGCTCCCCATTGTCTAAGGTGCGAATACCACGTGGTTCACCAAAATAAATACCGCCTGTAAGTTCACGAACGATAAGTAGGTCTAGACCTGAAATTATTTCAGGCTTAAGACTTGAAGCATTAGCAAGCTGAGGGTACAACTTTGCCACTCGCAAGTTTGCAAATAAACCAAGCTCACTACGTATTTTTAATAAGCCACGTTCAGGACGGATACTACGTTCGATACTATCCCATTTCGGCCCTCCTACTGCACCCAATAATACCGCATCAGCTGCACGTGCTTTTTCTAAGGTATCATCTGGTAAAGGCACCCCTGCTCTATCGATAGCTGCGCCACCTAGATCACCTTCTTCTAAAGTTAGCTGTAAATCAAACTTTTTATTGACTGCTTTTAATATTGACACAGCCTGAGTCATAATCTCTGGCCCAATGCCATCGCCTGCAAGCGTTAATACGGTTGCCATAAACTTTTCCTAATGTATTGTTATGAGGTCAGAGTTTGCTTTTTATTTGCTGTCGCAACTCATCGACCTTGTGTTGACTTTATGGGGTTAAACTTTAGGGATATAATTGAGCTACTTAAGCCTTAACGTCGTTAAAAATCCATGGCATTTTTTGCTGCATCTTCGCTTCGTACGTTTCGATAGCTTCTTTTTGCTGTAATGTTAGACCAATATCGTCCAATCCATTCAATAAGCAATGTTTACGAAACTCATCTACTTCGAAAGCAAATTCTTTACCTTCAGGAGTAATTACAACCTGACGCTCTAGGTCTGCTGTTAGCTCATAACCTACATTAGCAAAACATGCTTCAAATAATTCGTCTACTTGCGCTTCGGTTAGAACGATAGGTAACATACCATTTTTAAAACAGTTATTATAAAAAATATCAGCATAACTAGGCGCAATCACAGTACGAAATCCATACTCAGATAAAGCCCAAGGCGCATGCTCACGGCTTGAACCACAACCAAAATTGTTTCGAGCCAATAAGATAGTCGCCCCTTGATAACGAGGTTTGTTCAAAACAAAATCAGGATTGATAGGACGATTGGTTTGGTCTTGACCCCCATTCATAGAGGGTACGCCTTCATCAAGATAGCGCCAATCATCAAATAAATTTACCCCAAAACCTGTACGCTTAATGGATTTTAAAAACTGCTTAGGGATAATTTGGTCGGTATCCACATTAGACCGATCAAGTGGGCAAACGATGCCTGTCTGAGTGTTATATGCTTGCATTATATGTTCCTTGAAATAGGGCTTTTAAAAAAGCACCTCAAAATAGGGTAATGATAAATTATATAAACTAACTTTTATCAGGCCAGTCTATAGACCTAACTTCGCTATCAGTAATTACCAAATAGCTTCATAGTTGATGATAGCTTCATCGTTAGAAATAGCTTCATCGTTGGTAATAGCTTACTTGTTTAGGCTTAGAAATAGGTTAGTCTAAAAATAGTTTAGGCTTAGAAACTGCGCACATCCACAAAATGACCTGCCAATGCCGCCGCCGCCGCCATTGCTGGACTGACTAAGTGCGTGCGTCCGCCATTACCTTGACGACCTTCGAAGTTACGGTTTGATGTTGACGCACAGTGCTCTTGTGGTTCAAGCTTATCGGCATTCATGGCCAAACACATTGAGCATCCTGGCTCACGCCATTCAAATCCTGCTTCAATAAATAATTTATCCAATCCTTCTTCTTCAGCTTGCTTTTTAACTTGTCCTGACCCTGCTACCACAATAGCTTCTTTCACGTTAACAGCCACTTTACGGCCTTTAATGACAGAGGCCGCTGAACGTAAATCTTCGATGCGTGAATTGGTGCAAGAGCCGATAAAGATACGATCTAACTTAATCTGTGTGATCGGCTGCCCTTGCTGTAAGCCCATATACTCATAAGCTCGCATCCAAGCTTCTTGTTGAACTTCATCAGCAGCTTCAGTTAAAGTCGGTACATTTTGAGTCACATCAACCACCATTTCAGGTGACGTACCCCAAGACACTTGAGGGGCAATGTCATTGCCATTCAATTCAATAATCGCATCGAACTGGGCACCTTCATCTGAATGTAGAGTATTCCAGTACGCAACAGCTTGCTCCCACTGCGCTCCTGTAGGGGCGAAAGGACGACCTTTTACATATTCAATAGTGGTTTTATCAACACCTACCATACCCACACGAGCGCCCGCTTCAATCGCCATATTACACACGGTCATACGACCTTCCATGCTCATGTTCTCAAACACTTCGCCCGCAAACTCGATGGCATAACCAGTACCACCTGCCGTACCAATTTTGGCAATAATTGCTAGTACCACATCTTTAGCAGTAACGCCTTCGCCAAGCTTGCCATCAACACGAATTAACATATTTTTTGATTTTTTCTGAACCAAACACTGAGTCGCTAACACATGCTCAACTTCTGAAGTGCCAATACCATGTGCTAAACAACCTAATGCACCGTGCGTTGCAGTATGTGAGTCTCCACAAACTACCGTCATGCCAGGCAATACTAAACCTTGCTCAGGACCAACCACGTGAACGATACCTTGACGCGCATCGTTAATGGTAAACTCAGCAATATTAAACTTAGCACAGTTGTCGTCTAAGGTTTTTACCTGTAGCCGTGAAACTTCATCTTTAATACCGCTAACACCCTCTAAACGTTCTTTGCGAACTGTAGGTACGTTATGGTCAGGTGTGGCAATATTGGCCGATAGGCGCCATGGTTGACGATTGGCCAAAGCCAAACCTTCAAATGCCTGCGGGCTAGTTACTTCATGTAATAAATGGCGATCAATATAAATTAAGCTTGAACCATCATCACGTTGGCTGACTAAGTGCGCATCCCAAAGTTTGTCATATAAAGTTTTGGCGGTATTTGATTGTGTTGCTGACATGGATAACTTTCCTTGCTGGCTTATAAAGTTTGAAAACATGAAGTTTGAATATACTAACAATTAATTTAAGGCAGAATTATTTTAATTAAAGGCTATATTATTTGATACCATTGCCATGGTAGATAGGTTTATTGTATTGAATTAGCTAAACTAATTTTAAACTTACTATTTGAGATAATATTTCTTACTAAACTTATCTTATCTGTTGAGATTATAACAGCTTAGTTATATAATAATAATTGATGATTTTTATAATTTAGCAAACTTTTTATTATAATTAATTTTTTACCATTTATCTCATACTTTTAGGCTGACCATGAATACTACAAATTTGATCACATTTATTACTGTAATGCAGACTGGCAGTATATCAGGTGCAGCTGAAAAACTTTTCATTACTCAGCCAGCTGTAAGTAAAAGAATTAAGAATCTTGAAGATGAGTTCAAGGTGACGCTATTTGATACGTTAGGGCGTGGAATTGTGCCTACTGCAGCTGCCAATGAATTATTGCCACATGCTAAGCGATGGCTTGATGACTATGATAATTTTAAAATCAATATCCAAAACTCACAGCAGACTATTTCAGGCAAATTAGTAATTGGTACCAGTCATCATATTGGACTACATCATATTCCCCCCGTGCTAAAACAATTTATACAGGCATACCCATCTGTACAGCTAGAAGTTCATTTTGTAGATTCTGAAGCGGCGCATAAAGCTGTCTTAGATGGCGAATTGTCTTTGGCATTCTTGACGTTGCCCCCGGTATATGACAAACGTTTGACTTACCATACCTTATGGTCTGACCCCTTATTTTTTGTTACCGGCACTTTATCGCCTTTGGCGCAAAAGTCCAATGTTACTTTAGAGCAATTGGCGCATTACTCTGCCATTTTGCCAGCAGCCAATACCTTTACTAGTCAAATTACTTTAGCTGAATTTGCGAAACAAAATTTGAAGCCATATGCCACTATGACAACCAACCCACTTGAGTCGATTCGTATGTTAGTATCTATAGGTTTAGGCTGGTCTGTTTTGCCACAAACTATGATCAATCATGAATTAGCTACTATAGATATGGCCAAGGATTTAGAGCTACAACGCTACTTAGGGATAGTTATTAACCCTAGCCTAACACGCTCGGCGAGTGTTGATGCATTGATGCATATGTTAGCGCCCATGGACTAATTATCTATCTATTGTCTGTCTATAAAATTTCATTTATATTCAGCGTTAAGTGCTACTGTCTTAAATTTTATTCTCTATAAAACGGCAGTTGATAATCAACATAAACTACTAAAAGTTAACACTGCTTTGATTCTTATAAGGTCAAAGTATTTTTTTATGTCTT
>NZ_JAGLBC010000016.1 GCF_018260395.1 Psychrobacter sp. | reverse complement strand
TTTATAAAAATTTTTAAAATTCAATAAACTTTACTAGATTTAAATATTTATAAGACTATACATTTTTGATAAGATTTTTATAAAATTGCAGAAAGATGTTATTTATACACTTTCTGCTTTTTTAATGTTAATTCAAATTTCATTGACATTATTTAATAACAATAAACTTTAACAATTGTTATGGATAACTATTGTTTTTAAATTGGTAATAACTATACCAAAAATAATATCCTAAAAACAATAAAAGCCGCATAACTTTAGCTATGCGACTTAAATTGTTGTCATCCTGACACCTTAAAGCTTCCTACCCCATCCTAGAATATTCCACTATAGCGAGCTTCCTGCTCTATAAAATATTTCCCTTTGTTAAAAGTATCACCTCCTGTGACACCCAAATAAAGAGTTTGTTTCCTTACTAATTCTATGATTCAGTAATAATCTGGCTACTCTACTCATAGAAAAATATCTTAGCATTCAAATCATTAAAGCTATGATTTAAATCTTATGATAATTACTTATCCTTAACCCGGTAACTTTATAATATTGTTTCAGGACTTACAACCTATTGGCTATAACCTTAATCTTACATTATGAAGCACTCAATCCTTTGAGTCATCATCCTTGATGCCGTAGAGTTATAATCTCAAATATCGCTATCTTATGTAAGTCGCCAAAGCGTCATGTGTTGTAAGTATATGCTTACATTGACAGAATCGAATGTAGAGTAATACCCTTCCAAGATACAAAAAAGCCTTTACACCTCTAAGGCATAAAGACTCAGTTTATAAGTAAACTAGCTCATTATATTACATAAATGACTGATTAAATTTTTTATAAACTGCCTAAACTTAATTTAGATTTATAAAGTTAATAAACAGTTATTATTTTTTGGCAGCCAACATAACTTTAGCAGCTTCAATCACGTAAGCTTCATCTTCAGGAAGTTTAGGACGTACATCATTTTTCAAACGGCTACGCTCTTCAAACATTGATTCAGTAGCAGCTTGATACTCTGTCCAATTGGCGTAAGGCTTTTGACCTGTCGTTTTACGACGTGCGTTCTCAGCATCTAAAGTTTTTTGCTCAATCTGCTTTTGATGGGCACGGCGATCATTAATATTAAGTTTAACCGGTTTTTTATCATCTTCCATACTGCGTATCTTGTTCAAAGTGTCTAGATACACAAATTGTGGATTGGTAGTTTGTCGAATTTTGGATTGCTGATTGAGCGTTGCCAAGGTGTTGCTGGTAAACTTACCTTCAGGCTTAAAGGGAGAAGTCTTGATGGTATCCCAAGCCATGGCATTCTTTTGATCCCGTTCACTAAACTCTGCGCCTTCATATATATTTATTAAACCAATATCAGGAACCACTCCTTTATTTTGGGTACTACCACCTGTTATGCGATAAAATTTACGTTGCGTTAAAGTAGCAGAACCTAAGGCTAAGCTGTCCAATTGAATTTGAGCAGACCCTTTACCAGTTGTGGTACTACCCACTATCAAGCCACGGCCGTAATCCTGAATCGCTGCGGCAAAAATCTCAGAGGCAGAGGCAGAAGCCATATTGGTAATCACAACCATGTCACCCGAGTAAAGTTGTTTGCCGCCATCTTCATCTTGATAAACTTGTATATTACCGCGATTATCACGAATTTGTACCAACGGTCCTTCTTTAATAAACAAACCAAGCATCTTAGCCACTTCATCAAGCGAACCACCTGGGTTATTTCGAAGATCGACTACTAAGCCATCGATATGTTCCTCATTGAGTTTTTTCAACTCATTTTGAGTGTCGATGCTCACACTACGGTAATTTTGACCATTACGGCGAGCTTGGTAATTAAGATAAAAGCTTGGGATCTCTAATACACCAATACGTTTTTCTTGACTACTACCATCAGGCTTGACTGTGATAACTCGGTGCGTCACACCAGCATCTTCTTGCTCGATAACATCACGGGTTATAACAATAGTACGAGCTGCAGCGTCAGGGCTATTAGGCTGCTTCACCTTGATAGTAACATCAGTGCCTCGTTTACCACGAATTAAAGCCACCACTTCTCGGGTAGACCATCCGACCACATCCTGCATAGTTTCGCCATCTTTTGACACTGCAATGATTAAATCATTAGGCTGTACTTTACCGGACTTGGCGGCAGGACCCCCTTCTACCAAGGTAACAATTTGGGTGTAATCTGGGTTCTTACGATACGGACGAATGGTTACCCCAATTCCTTCTAACTGCAAAGTAGATTGAACCTGCATTTCAACTGACTGCACAGGGGCATAATAGTTACTGTGTGGGTCATACGTTAAGGTTGCGGTATCTAGGATAGACTCCATGATTTCATCGCTCTTAATACGTTCTAGCTGTTGCTGCTGGCGATGCAAGCGATTTAACAGCACTTCTCTTGGGTTTCTATCTTCGCCCAATATTAAATCATTACCTTTAGTAAGCTCAGGATGCTGAGTATAAAGGTCATCTCGAGCCTTATCTTCATCTTGTGCCAAAGTTAAATTGATAATCTGTAAGGTAAGTTGACGTTCCCAATATTGTTGTTGCTCGGATGCGGTGGTAAAACGTGGTTCTTTTTCTCTATTTAATACCACAGAATCATTGCGCGTAAGGTTTACCTCTTTACTTAAAAACTTATCGGCAAAATTATAGTATTCGTTTGAACGTTGAGTGTAACGATTAAAGATATTTTGCACAGCGCTTAAGTCGCCTTGTTTAAGTCTGTCGGCAAACGTAGAGCCATATTTCTTAGTCAATTCGTCAATATCAGATTTTAAAAACAAAGTGTGATTAGGGTCTAATCGATCAAAGTACATCATCAAAACTTTAAGACCCATTTCAGAATCAAAACGCTTGTTAGAATAGTGAGCCCTGTCCAACAACGCCGCTACTTGACGCGTCGTTAATTTTTGTTCAGGCGTAGCTATAAAAGCTGACTTATCTGCAGCCATTGCTGTGGTATAACTTTGTGATAATACTATTCCTGCTACACCAATTGCAGCGGCACTTAATACCAACTGGGTGGGTTGAAATCTCATAAATTATTCTCGCTCATGATTTTATATGGGTATTTTATTTCGCTATTTTGATTTCGTAATATTGACTTGATATTAGCACATCAATCAGTTGCTAGGTGTCTAAAACTGTATAAGCATTCTTACTAAACTTTAGTTATAGACTACGATACTCTTAACTAACGCGATCTTCTATTTTATTTTTTTATCCAACGTTTATTTTTAAGTTCGATATGTACATGCATGAAAAAAGTGATAATAAAGGGCCCATGTCTTGGTATTGGCTACATTAACTGTAATAATAGCTAATTATTTAAATTTTGATTAACCCAGAGGCAATGCTTTATGTACGGACCTTTAATGATTGATATAGCGGGTACAAAACTTACGGATGAAGACCGTTCAGTATTAAATCGCGCAGAGGTCGGCGGCATTATTTTATTTGGCCGAAATGTTGATACTCCTGCTCAAGTTCGGCAATTGTGTGATGAAATCCATCAATTGCGATCAGATATTATCATTGGTGTTGACCAAGAAGGTGGCCGAGTCGCAAGGTTGCGTGATGGTTTTTCGCCGTTACCAGCGATGGGAAGACTAGGCGAGTTATTTGATAATACGCCTTGTATTGCCCTTTCATTGGCTTATGATTGCGGCTACTTAATGGCGGTGGAAGTGATGGCGGTGGGCATTGATGTAAGTTTTGCCCCCGTACTTGATATAAATGGCGCTAGTCAAGTCATCGGTGACCGTAGCTTTCACTTAGATATTCAAGCCATTGTGGCACTATCTACACAGTTTATGCGTGGTATGAGAGAAGCTGGCATGGCTACCACGGGCAAACATTTTCCTGGACATGGTTCAATTGCTCCTGATTCACATGTCTCAGAGGCTATTGATGAACGTATCTTTGAGGACATCAAAAAGGTTGATTTGCAGCCTTTCATTCAGTGTCAGCCTTGGCTAGATGCAGTGATGCCAGCACACGTTATCTTTAATCAAGTAGACGATAAGCCAGCTGGTTTTTCAAAAATTTGGCTTCAAGACATAGCTCGAGATCAACTAGGCTTTAACGGGGTACTTTTTTCAGATGACTTATCGATGAAAGCCGCCCATACCGCTGGTGATATCGGAGAAAGAGTTACTGCAGCCTTATCAGCGGGATGCGATATGGCACTGGTTTGCAACGATCGTCAAGCCGCAATTCAGGCCATAGAGACAGCATCTACCCTGCCTACCCCGAATCAAAAGCGTCTGCAACAGATGCGTAGCCAAATTCCAAAATGGCAAGGCAGCTTAGAGGCAACATGTGCTCAGTTTGAATACTGGAAAACTGCCCAAAACAACGTACAACAGGCTTTTTTCGGTAACACACAGTCAGTAATTACAGAGCGTGACCCTACTCAGTATAGCCATTAAACAAGTATCTGTTTATGTACTGACGATATTGCCCTAACAGTATTGTACGGACAAGACCAAAGCTCAAAAACTTAAAATATTATATATAAAGCTACAAAAAAAGACCGCCCCTTAGGACGGTCTATATTATTTATCACACTTTACAAAAATTCAGATCTACTTTTAGACGTTTATATCCGAAACCACATGATATAGAAAATACAATGTTATAGACATTAAGCTTAGATATAACGGTGCAAATATATTACTGTGCAGTAGTTGAAGCTGGATCTTTGGCTTCTGCAGGTGCCTCTGGATTGGTTGGTGCTGGCACTTCGCTAGCTTTAGCAGGATCTACATTCGCAGCATCTTGAGTTACTGCAATTTGGTCGTTACCCATAGTTGCTTCATCATAGACAGTAAATTCGATACGACGGTTACGGAATTTACCATTATCAGTTTGATTAGAGGCGATAGGATCAGTCTCACCCATACCTTTAGTCATTAACTTAGAAGCATCTGCGCCTTTTGAAACTAGGTAATCTTTGACAGCTTGGGCACGACGTTGTGATAGTTGTAGGTTATAAGCATCATCGCCATCACTATCAGTATGACCAAGAATCATTAACTTCATATCTGGAATCTGTTTCATTACTTCTACAGCACGGTCCAAAACAGCCTTGTTAACTTCTGGAATGTCCGCTTTATCTACTTCAAAGTTAATAACCTGTAAGCTTAATGCACGAGCCACATCTTTAGGATCTGGATTATCGCCTAGTTTATCCATAGCAGTTGTTGAATCAGTAATACTTTGTTGTATTTCATTGTCTAAATTTAGAGGTCCAGTGGCTATTACATTAAGCTGTGGAGCAGCAGCTTTAATATCTGCAATCAATTTATCAAGCTGTGCCTGATCTGGTGCATCAACATGAACATCGTTACCTTCAATAACTACGTTAGCATTTGGGGTATTTTTGATTAGCGGTAAAATAGCAGCTAAATATGGAGCTGCTGGCATATCGGTTGCAAAGTTACTATAAACTTCTGAACGACATTTATCTGCACCAGCACCGAATACATCTTTAACGGCGCTTGTTACCGTATTACCTAGTTCGTCATTACCCGCTTCAATACGACAAGCAAATAGCTCATCGCCTTCACCTGTTGCTAAAGTTAACACTGCAGGATCCAATTGAACTTGATTAGTCGTAGCAACTGGCTGTTCTACCGTTTGCTGAGGCGTGGCAACTGGTTCTGGATTGTCTTGACAACCTTTTAATAAGGCCCAAGCCAATGCACCTAAAATAATAAGACCAATAATAGGTAATAATGCTTTTAAGAAACCACCTTTTTCTTTTTCTTCACGTACCAATGGATCGGTAGATGTAGTATCAGAAATACGGTGACCTGCCGCATGCGCAGTAGTGGTCACTTCTGGTTTTACAGTATTAACTGGTGTAGTATTAGTAACATGGTTATGAACAGCATGTGCGCCTGCAACACCAGCACCTAATAGACTTGCAGGTAATACAGCAGAAGCCCAACTAGGGATATGATCACGAAAAGAAGATAGGTTATCTTGTAAGAACTGTGGAATAGATGTGCCACCTGCTAAGCTCTTAATTTCATTAAAAGCTAAAGGGGCAGCTGATGCCAATAACCCTTTTACAGAATGAACATCAACATTGTTATGAGCTGCTAGTTCATTAGCGATATTTGATTTATGACTTTCATCCGTAAATAGACGGTCGTATAAACCTAAATCATCGCGATTAACTTCTTGAGAGCCAAGACCATTAAATGTATCCTTATCTGCAAGCTTAGCTGCAAATAAAGCATAAAATTGCTTTAGCAAACTTTCATTTTGTGGGTTTTGATTATCACCTAAAACTGCCGGCGACACGGTACGTACTAAATGACCAATAATATCCATAGTATATTCTCCTAAATGATTAAAAAATGTAAGGCAACCATACTTATAACTATATTTAAAACAGCTATATCGTTGAGCCACCTGTTTTACCACTAAGCTCTAATTTTTATTAAATTAATTATTTAATTAGTAATAAGACAGGTAAACTTTAGTTTTCTAAATAGTTAGAATTTTGAATATTGGCTTTTTTAATTGAGGCGGATAGGATTTTTAACTTCTATATAGCATCTATAAAAAATAGCCTTCTCTAATTAAGCTTCCACACATAAACTTTAAAAATTACTATTTAACTATTCAAATACAAGTCAAATATAAGCACTTTTAAAAATTGAATAAGAATCAATTAAATAAAATTACCAATTCAAATAAAAAAAATTAATATGGGGTAAACTTATCTATCTATATACCAAACTTGCTTACTACAATACCCCAACTTTTAACTAACTACGTTATATTCAGGTAAATTCTCAGTTAAGGATTGTTACAGAATTATTATTTAGTCACAAAGTGATAAAATATTTGACTATAATTCCCTACTATTCATTGCGTAGATTAAATTTTATTATTTTGTTTTAGGCTATTACTGTAACAAAATTACTTATTAGACATCTTCTCTAAATTAGTTTTTATGAATTGTGGTTGTTATAAATACCTCTTTTTACTTAACTTGTAAAGCGCGTTTAGAGTTATCTTCTTTATTTGATCTTAAGGAATTAAATTGAATAGCTTATTAAGCAGTCATACTACCTTAATTATTATTATTACAGTTATCATTAGTCTTTTGGCTTGGCAAAATAAAGGCTTAATGGACAAACTCATTTTCTATCCGCCAGCTGTTAATAAAGGCGAATGGTATCGCTTTTTTACCCATGGTTTTGTGCATGCCGATAGCACTCATCTATTATTTAACATGTTTACTCTGTATTTCTTTGGGCGTGCAGTTGAAAGATATTTTAATCAATTCTTAGGTGGTTTTGGTTTTTTAGTTGTTTATTTGGCTGCTATTATTGTTGCGATGATTCCCAGTTATCTACAACATAAGAACGATCCTAATTATCGTAGCTTAGGCGCTTCTGGCGGTGTTTCAGCTATTTTATTCTCCTTTATTTTAATGTCTCCATGGAGCATGTTATATCTATTTGCAGTAGTGCCTATTCCAGCCATTATCTTTGCAATTGCTTATGTGGGATACAGTATTTATGCCAACAATAAAGGTAACTCTAATATCAATCACTTAGCCCATTTATGGGGTGGCGCATTTGGGGTATTAGCCACTATTTTGCTTTCGCCAAATATATTACCCCATTTTTTATCAGCATTAATGCATCCAAGTTTTTAAACCGTTATCGCCTGTATTCAAAGATAATAGTCAAGTAAAAAAGGAGCGCTAAAAGCACTCCTTTTTTTTGGATTTAAATTAGGGCGTGTCCCTATTTGGATTATGAGGCTAAAAATGAGATAGATTTTTGTCAAACACGAATAATTTCGAAGATAATATAGGCATATTAGCTAGAAATCAGACACAGTTTGGCGAAAATATAGCCATTTTTAAACCATAACTTATTTAATTTGCAAATAGGGACACGCCCTAGTAACTAGCACTATCTAATTTCTACGATACGCTTCTTGTAAGCCACTTATAATCGAGTCGAGCATTTCAGAGTTCCCCTCATGAGCTGCACCTCGCATTAAAGTTGAAGGCGCATGAGTTAGGGTTTGTGTTAGTCGGCGTGTTAGCTCAACCATTATTTCTTCAGGACTAGTATCTGTAGTTTTTAACTGATGCAACATATCTTGAAGCACAATGTCAGCCTTTTGTTTGGCATGGTTACGATAGTTAAAAATGTCCTGCCCTACCTTACGCACTTGATACCGGCGTTCAATCTCAATCACCAGATGACTCACTAATAGTTCAGCCTCAACTGCTGCTTGACGACGTTTTTCGAGGTTGCCGGCTATAACATGTTGCAGATCATCTACTGAATATAAATATACATCATCAAGCTTACCTACGTTAGAATCAATATCTCTAGGCACGGCCAAATCGACCATCAACATGGGCTTATAACGTCTTTTCTTCAATGCGCGGCGGGTCATATTTCTATCAATTAACATATCCATGCTTCCACTACAGCTACTGACGATATCCGCTTGATGCAACAAATTATCCAACTCACTTAAAGGATGCACTTCAATCTGCAATCCAGGACGCTGAAGCTCTTCTGCCAAAGCTGTTGCTCGTTGTGGCGTACGGTTACAAATAATGATCTTTTCAACTCCAAGGGCAGAGATATGCTGTGCTACCAAACGGTTCATTTCGCCTGCTGCCACTAATAAAAAGGTAGCTTGTTGTGGTTTATCAAATATCTGAATCACCAACTTTGAGGCCGCATAGCCCAAGGAGATAGCTTGAGTGCCTACATCAGTTTCATTACGTACCCGTTTGGCGCCAGCAAAAATTTGTTCAATAACCCAGTTTAATTGATTGGTTAAATAGCCATGTTGTTTAGCATCTGATACAGAGCGCTTAATTTGACCTAAGATTTGTGGCTCACCCAATATCATTGAATCGAGACCTGAGGCTACTCGCAATAAATGAGTCAAGGCTTGGCTATCAATATAGTCGTACAAAAAAGGACGCACTTCTTCAATGGGCAAATGCTTAAACTCAACCAACCATTGAATCAGCTGTTCAGTCAACTCTATGGTAGTTATCGGCTCAGGTTTTGGTGTGCTAGTTTGCTGCTCATCGAGTTGCGACAGATCTAGTTGAGTTAATGTCTGATCCATAAATGCTTGCGTATTAGGCGCTAAAGCATAAATTTCGGTGCGATTACATGTCGATATAATAAGACTTCCAGCAGTTATCTTTTGCAACTGTGCCTGTGCCACCTGTATGTCGCCGCCCACAAATGCTAACCGTTCACGCAAAGCGACAGGGGCAGTTTTATGGTTTACACCGATGACTACAAGATTCATGTAAAATCTACCAACTGATTTGAAGTTAAACCGTTAATATTGAATACCTCATAAAAGCCCTACTATTAACGACTCATTATCGATTTTAGATAAGGGCTTAATACCCTTTATCAAGAGAGAACCATACAAATGCCCATAAACGACTGTGATTTACAGGTCTATTCATATTTTCAAAGAAACTAACTGAGGATATAAACGAAGGATTATAGCATTTAATACTTATATATTCACGAATGCTATATTATATCGTCTTACAAAAACCTATGTAGATAATAACCTGACTGACTTACAGCGTTATTGACATAAATGACATCATTGCTTAGCTAATTTTATATGACACAAAATAACTCTTCTTCTACTATTCATACTGCAACTGTCTATTTGGGTACTGGTGGCTATAGCGATACCGATATGTTGGGTACGTTATACCCATTGGGTACTAAGAAAACAGACTTTTTGGCTGAATACGCAAAACACTATGGCGCGGTTGAAATTAACAGTAGCTTCTACGCCCCTTTGGGTCAAAAGGCTTATGAAGGCATGCTTCGAAAATCAGATGCCAAAATTAAATTTGCCATTAAGCTGCATCAAGACTTCAGTCATACTTTAAAGGCAACACCTGAGCACGCAATAGCCTTTATAGATGCTATAAAGCCGCTTATTGAAGCCGACTGCTTAGCGCCGTTACTTATTCAGTTTCCGCATGGCTTTGACAGAACCATAGAGCATCGTTTGTATCTAGCAAAACTTGCGGACTGGTTCACAGACTTTAACTTAGCAATAGAGTTTCGTCATGCCAGTTGGCATATTCTGCAAGTAGAGCATAGCTTCCAGAAGCAGGGGCTTATTTGGTGTAGTGTCGACTATCCCAAAGTCAATGGATTACCGCCGTCACGATTGTTATTTACCCAAACGTCTCAGTGTAGAGCAGTGCAACAAGGTGCTAAACGTACTGGCTATTTGCGAATGCACGGTAATAATTTGAACTGGTGGGATTCAATGTCGGCAAGTGATCGCCATGATTACCGCTATTCCATAGAGGAGATGCAGGCGTGGGCGCAAGCGATTGCCAATCAGCGTCAACACTTTGATGAGCTGTATGTCTTTTTTCAAAATAGTGTCAATGCCCATGCGTATTACAACATCGCGATGCTAAAAGAGGCTTTAATGGCGCTCAACATCAAGGTTTTATAAATTAAGAGCCTAAAAAAATCGCTGACAACGCAGCGATTTTTTATGTCAATAATAGATATACTAATATCAGATCAAACAAAATCAAATCAATACTTCTCTGCTTATTTAAGTGAGTAAGGACTAAACTATTTATTTTCCACCACGAATCTCAGCAAGTGCCATAGCTATAAACTTTCTTAAATTCTTAAAACTGGTGTCCGCCTCTTCCATATATTCTTCAAGATGATCAATCTCTTTATGCATATCATCTTGTTGACGACGTTTAAGTTCACCCATGAGAGAAGTTAACGTCTCCTCTGTCTCCTTAATGAGCTTATCAATATCTTCGTTAGACTTTAACGAAACATTTTCAGATATATCATCTAATATATGAATCTGATCAACCGTACTTTTATCCATTCCTGAAGTCATTGCTCTTCTTCACTTTAAGTTTAAATCATAGGTTAGAGATTTAGATTAAATTGAACCAACTGAATATGAAACTCCGACACAAAGAAGAGGAATAACGAAGAATACCCCAAGTATATAAACTAAAGCATAAACTTTCTTTTCTGAAGCAAGATTTGCTAACCAGTTAGCTAATTTCAAAGGTATGTCACGCAAAAATGGTATGCCGTATATGACCACTACGCCTATCACATTATAGGTTAAGTGAATTAATGCAATGGTCACAGCGGCTTGCATATTGCCCTCAACCGCAAATGAAGCAATGAGTGCCGTAATACAGGTGCCAATATTTGCGCCCAAAGTGAAAGGATAAATTTGTTTTAAACTAAAGGTACCAGAACCCGCAAGTGGTACCATTAATGATGTTGTAGTCGATGATGACTGAACAAGTATAGTAATGATAGTGCCTGTAGCGATGCCACTGATTGGACCACGACCTACTGTGGTATGCATGATATCTTTTGCCTTTCCGACCATAAGTTGCTTTAACAATTTACCAATATAAGTAATAGACACAAATATTAGGGTTATACCTAAAAGGGCTAACGCTATACCTGCTAAAGGTTGGTCGAGCATACCCGTCAAGTGTTTAAATAAATCCACAACCGGGGTGGTAGCGGCTTTAATAAAGTTAAATGATCCGACTGAAACAGCATCCCCTTCTGTAGCTGCTGAACCCACGATAAATGTTGATAAATAGGTACCTATTTTTTCTAAAAAACCAAACATAATCTCAAGCGGTAAGAATATAACGACAGATAGTAAATTAAAATAGTCATGTATGGTCGCGGCGGCAAAAGCCCTTTTGAATTCTTCCTTATTGGTAATGTGCCCCATTGAGACAATAGTATTGGTAATTGATGTACCAACGTTAGCCCCCATCACCATTGGAACCGCCAGCTCAACGGGCAAGCCGCCCGCAACTAATCCAACGATGATAGATGTAACGGTTGAAGATGATTGAATCAAAGCGGTGGCAACAATACCGATGATCAGGCCCATAAATGGATTCGTAGCAAAGGCAAATAACTCTTTTGCCTCACCAGCAGTTGCGCCTTTAAATCCTGAACCAATCATCCCTACGGCGCAAATCAACGTATATACTAAGACAGCCACTAGCAACCATCGTGATGCCATGTTGCCACTCTGTTTAGGTATCGGGCTTATAGTTTCAGACATAAAATTCCCTAATCAATAATTGTCATTGAATTACTATGCCTAGTCTGAAACTATGTAATATACATAACTGCTTTTTATAGAGTAAAAAACAATCATATATTAGGGCAATTACACTTAAGTGAAACTAATAATAATAATTAAACAAAACTGAAATGTAGATAAAAATAACTAACAATAGTCAATAATTCGATAGTATATTTGGAATTGCTTAAACTGAAGATATACGTATATGTTCGCTTATAAATAGTTGATTACATACGAATCAAAATCAACGGTATAAATATAATAATCTTAATAAAAAAAAGGATACTCTAAGGCATCCTTTATTTAGGTTAAATTAAGCTATTTAAGATTTTTAATACTTTTAATTATAAAAGCAATATCAAAACCTATTGAAAATTACTCTTCAACACCTGCATCTTGACCTTTATATTTAGCGTTGGCATAGTCCCAATTTACTAATTTATCTAGGAACGTATCAACGTAATCTGGACGACGGTTACGATAGTCGATGTAGTAAGCATGTTCCCATACATCACAAGTTAAGACCGCAACTTTATCATGAGCTAATGGCGTATCGGCATTGGCAGTTTTCATGATTGATAACTTGCCGCCTACTGAATCTGCTACTAACCATGCCCAACCTGAACCAAATTGTGACGTTGCTGCATTTTTGAATTCTTCACGGAACTTGTCATATGATCCAAAATCTTCTTCGATTTTAGATTTAAGATCACCAGTAGGCTCACCACCACCATTATCAGGCGTCATACAATTCCAATAAAAAGTATGGTTCCAAACCTGAGCGGCTTGGTTAAACATACCTTGTTTGCTATCATCCTTCGCGGTAGTTTGAATGATTTCATCAAGTTCTTTGTCTTCAAGACCAGAACCAGGTAGAAGTTCATTTAACTTATTCACATAAGCTGCGTGATGTTTATCATGATGAAACTCTAAAGTTTCAGCACTGATATACGGCTCAAGAGCATCTTTTGCATAAGGTAGTTCTGGTAAAGTAATTTGTGACATATTATTTTATCCTTGGCTGAATAATTGTTGTTATTTTGGTCACTTATTCTCAAATTATAATTAGATAGATATAAGTCACTATAACAACATTTAAAGTGGCTGGTTTATTGTTAAAAATTAAATACAGTCAGCTTATAAATCCAGTAAATAGATTAGGCTACTGAGACAAATTTAAAATCTACTGATAAAAGTAGAGTCAAATAAACTTGTCACTTCATAATATACAATGAGTAGAATTTATCAACCCATATCCTATAAGAAAGTGATGAATAGTAATCATACACCACTTGGAAGTCTTGAAAACCACTATAGCAATAATGACGTTAAAACTCAGTTACTGAATGTTATAGAGCGTAAATTTGAGTAGTATTTATCTGATAAAATTATCAATGATTAACTCGCATAAATTATAAAGGATAATAGTAATGAGCGTCATTAAAATTGGCATGAGCGACCCTACAATAGTAGCGACTTCTCAAATAGCGCAATTAACTTCTGCGAAATGTTACGTATTGGCCAGCAATAATAAGGGTAAATTAGCCGAATTTCAGCGTCTATTTGCGCAAGCCGATTTAGACATAGTCATTGTACCTCAAGGTCAGCTAAATATTAGTGATGCGGTAGAAGACGGTCTAAGCTTTGTTGAAAATGCAATCATTAAAGCACGTCATGCTAGCCAAATGAGTGGTTTGCCCGCTATTGCCGATGACTCAGGATTATGTGTCCCTGTTTTGGGCAATGCGCCAGGCATTTATTCTGCACGCTATGCAGGTGAACATGGTAACGATGCCAAAAATAATGCCAAGCTTATAGAATCGTTAGCACCATTTCGTAAAGAACAACCTACTATCCATTCTAGTAACCAGTCTAACAGCCGGTCTAACAGCCAGTCTAATAGACAATCTAAAAGCCTGCCTATTAAAGGCTACTTCGTCTGTGTATTGGCGATGGTCCGACACGCTGATGATCCGTTGCCTATTATTGCTCAAGGTGTTTGGCATGGCGAGATACTAGCCTCACCGCTAGGCGACAATGGCTTTGGCTATGACCCATTATTTTGGCTACCTGACTTACAACAAACAGCGGCGCAGCTTGACCCTACGCTCAAAAACCAAATCAGTCATCGGGGTTTAGCGATGCAAAACTTGTTACAACAGCTATAAGCAGCTTCATGCAATACTGAATAATTTTTACTTTATTTTTACTTTGATTGGCTTATAGACTATACTGTTCTACTTTTATTATTTTATAGCAGTGTTGTTTATACCTTAAAATCTAGCGGATACAAATATCTAGTGCGGGTAACAGATGCAAATATAAAGACCTAATAAAGCTTAAATTGGGTGCTCTTTTATACCTAAATTTCCTCTACTGGCTTGATATATATGGGTATTAAATATATCAAACAGTATAATATAGGTTGTGGGTTAGTCATCACGTTTAGTTTATAGGCTTTATGGTTGTAGGCATTACAACCAATATATCAGTTTTAGCATTATATTCATGGCACTTCTCATAGATAGGATATCTAGTTAAATGAACTGATATCATTTGAGTATTGCTTATCTTTAAAATCAAACGATTAACATATAGGGTTTATAACCATGGCAAAAGATCTACAAATTACCACCAACAAGGTAAACGAAAACCAAACTCAGTTGACAGTTAAAGTACCTGTCGAACAAATTCAGAACAAAGTGGAAGGCCGTATTCGTAATGTGGCAAAAACTGCCAAGATTGATGGTTTCCGTAAAGGTAAAGTGCCTGTTTCACACATCCGTTCTCAGTATGGTGCTGGTATTCAACAAGAAGTTATCAATGACGTCATCCGTGACACAGTATTTGAAGCAATTAAAGCTGAAGATGTACGTGCAGTTGGCATGCCAAATATTGATGACGTTAAACTTGAAGACGAGTTTTTGGTATATCAAGCCACAGTTGAAATCTTCCCAGAGATCAAAGTTGCTGGCATTAGCGACATCGAAGTAGAGCGTCATACCGCTACTATTACTGACGAAGACGTTGATACTATGATTGATAACCTTCGCAAACAGCGTCAAGAATTCGCTGCAAAAGAAGGCGAAGCTGACGAGGGCGATCAAGTAACTTTCGACTTTGAAGGTTCTATCGACGGTGAAAAATTTGAAGGCGGCGCGGCTGAAGACTTCAAACTGGTGTTGGGCAGCGGTCAAATGATTCCAGGTTTCGAAGATGGTATCAAAGGTATGAAAGCTGGCGATGAAAAGACTATCAAGGTTACTTTCCCTGAAGACTATCAAGCTGAAAACTTAGCTGGTAAAGAAGCTGAGTTCAAAATCAACGTTAAGACGGTTGAAGAGTCTAAACTTCCAGAAATCGATGAAGAATTTCTTGAGTTATTTGGTGTTAAAGAAGGCGGCGTTGAGCAGCTAAAACAAGACGTGCGTAAAAATATGACTCGTGAAGTTAAAAATGCTGCACGCAATCAAGTTAAGCAAGCGGCGTTTGATGCCCTTCTTGATAAAAACGAATTTGACGTACCAAGCGCAATGGTCGATCAAGAAGTTGACCGTCAGCGTAACCTAATGATGCAACGTTTTGCTCAGCAGTTTGGTGGTAATGCCAATGCCATTGATAAAGATATGTTGCCTCGTGAATTATTTGAAGAGCAAGCCATTCGCGCCGCTCGTCTAGGGGTTCTAGTATCACGTGTCATTGAAGAGAATGAGCTAACAGTTGATCAAGACCGTGTAGAAACTTTCATCAAAGAAACCGCTGAAAACTATGAAGACCCAGCTGAAGTTATCGAATACTACACCAACGATGCTCAGCAACGTGCTAACATCGAATCTGTTGTACTTGAAGACCAAGTAGTAGACTTCTTACTTGAGCAAGGTAAGGTCACTGATAAAGAAGTAGGTTATCAAGAGCTTCTAGCGGCTCAGCAACAAGGCGTGATGTAATTTATCGCAAGTTTTGCTTAGCCAAACAAACCCTAAGTCATACTGAATCAATAAGTTATACTGAAACAACAAATTATACTCAATTAAATAGTATAAATTAATAGACATCACAAAAATTGATTTGGTTTGCTAAGATTTATTTTGTTGGTTAATATTCTTACAATGCCCTAACAATAAATATTGTTGGGGCATTTTTGTCTAAGCATCTAAAACTGTGTATTAATTGGCAATCATCAAGTAAGATAGCAATAATAATATATAGCTAATGCTTGATTTATTGCTCATTACCCCAAAATATAAAGAGACAACATAGGTCTGTGCTGTCAGCATATCGATATAAAACTATGCTGCACCCCTATTTCGCCTAATACAACTATTATCTACAACTTGTAAAATTGACCAATAAACAGGGAATATTTATGACTCACCAAAACACCCAACAAGATTTTGAACGTATCACAAACAACCCTCATTTTGAAAAATTAGTGGCTGCTCACGATGCGGTACTAAGAGACATGCGTGATGCTACAGTAAGCGTTGCTCAAGCTGCACTTGTGCCTATGGTAGTAGAACAATCAGCCCGCGGTGAACGCTCTTTTGACATCTATTCACGTCTATTACGTGAACGTGTTATTTTCTTGACCGGTCAGGTCGAGGACAATATGGCCAACTTAATCGTGGCACAAATGCTGTTCTTAGAAGCTGAAAACCCAGACAAAGACATTCATTTATATATCAACTCACCCGGTGGTTCAGTAAGTGCAGGTTTGGCCATGTTTGATACCATGAATTTCATCAAACCAGACGTGTCTACCATTTGTATGGGCGGCGCATATAGCATGGGGTCGTTCTTATTAGCAGCAGGCCAAAAAGGCAAGCGCTATGCCCTAGCCAACTCACGTGTAATGATTCACCAACCTTCTGGTGGCGCCCAAGGTCAAGCTTCTGATATCGAAATTAACGCTCGTGAGATCCTAAAAATCCGTGATCGTTTAAACCGTATCCTAGCAGAGCGTACAGGTCAGCCTTTAGAAAAAATCGAAAAAGACGTCGAGCGTGACTTCTGGTTAGATGCTCAAGAAGCTAAAGAATATGGCCTAGTTGACGAAGTATTAGAGCGTCGCCCTGAAGAAGACAAAAAATAAAAATCTTTGAACTCTTATTAACACACTTTAGATTAAGATAGCTCGAGGTTTTAAAAGTTAGGTAATAGATTTATGACTTTGCTTTTTAGTTTAAGCGATTTAAGGGTTTAGTGGTTTAAGAGTAAAAGCTTAAGAGTCGCAATACCTTTCATCTGATTTAAAACCTCAGCATAGCAAGCAATTTTAAGGAGCGCCAAGCATGGCAAAGGACAAAACACCACAGTGTTCATTTTGTGGTAAAAAGAAAAACGAAGTGGCTCAGCTAATTGCAGCAGATGATGCCAATATTTGTAACGAATGTGTGGCGCTATGCACTGATCTGATCGAAGAAGGTGACTTAGACATAGTTGATGGTGAAGAAGGTGAATTCAATACTTGGCTCACCAAAAAATTGCCTACACCAAAAGAGATTCGTGAGCATTTAGATGGCTATGTTATTGGTCAGGAAACGGCTAAAAAAGCGCTATCAGTGGCAGTTTATAACCATTATAAGCGTTTAAAAGTAGCGGCTAAATTGGCGGATGATAGAAAGCAAGCTAAGCTAGGCGCTGATGATGCTATGGTTGAGTTGTCAAAAAGTAATATCTTGCTAATAGGTCCGACGGGTTCTGGCAAAACTTTATTGGCTCAAACTTTAGCCCGTATGCTAGATGTTCCTTTTGCTATGGCAGATGCTACAACTTTAACCGAAGCAGGTTATGTAGGTGAAGACGTAGAAAATATAGTTCAAAAATTGCTACAAGCTGCTGATTATGATGTAGAGAAAGCAGAACAAGGCATTATCTATGTCGATGAAATTGATAAAATCAGTAAAAAGGGCGAGAATATGTCCATTACCCGTGATGTATCGGGTGAAGGTGTGCAGCAAGCCTTGCTAAAGCTTATCGAAGGTACTGTGGCGGCAATCCCACCACATGGTGGTCGTAAACATCCTAACCAAGAACTGATCCAAGTTGATACTAGCAACATCCTGATTATTGTCGGTGGTGCTTTTTCAGGCCTTGATAAAGTTATTCAGCAACGTACTGAAAAATCAGGCATTGGCTTTAATGCTGAAGTCAAATCAAAAGATGATGGCAAACAGTTGACCGAATTATTTAAACAAGTTGAGCCTGAAGACTTAATTAAGTTTGGTCTAATTCCAGAGCTTATCGGTCGTCTGCCAGTTATTGCTACGCTTGAAGAGCTAGATGAAAATGCTTTAATGCAGATTTTAACTGAGCCTAAGAACGCTATCATCAAGCAATATCAGTATTTATTTGAGATGGAAGATGCTGAGCTGAGCTTTACGCCAGAAGGTCTAAAAGCTATAGCCCATAAAGCGATGGAACGTAAAACAGGCGCTCGTGGCTTGCGCTCTATTGTCGAAAATGCTCTACTTGATACCATGTATGAATTACCATCGATGAAAGAGGCAAAGACTGTTGTGGTAGATGAATCAGTCATTAATGACGGTGTTACCCCTAAAATTGCTTAAGCAAAATAAGTTGCTTAAACATTAAACCCTACTTACTGGTTTATCGCTATTGTCATTAAATTTTAAAATGCCTATCAGTATTGATGGGCATTTTTTATTGCTTACACGGTCACTGTGTCCTATTATAAAAATGCTTTTACGCATTTATAGTTTTCAATTATTACTTTGCTAGCTTTTTAACTCCAATTTTAACACCACTCAAGGATGAGCCACCGAATGTCAATTTTATTCTCTTTAAATAATAAGTTAAATAAACAAGTTGCTCAGCAGCTTTCTTCTATTACCCCTTTTATGGCACCTCATATTGATGATCAATTGATAAAAAACTTTTATCAAAATCACGTAGCTGCTATTACTGGTGCAGGTTCCGGTATTGGCCGAGGTCTGGCGTTAAGTTTGGCTTCAGCCGGATGCCATCTGGCTTTATCCGATATCAATAGCGAGAATTTAGCCGAAACCCAAGCTCTATTATCAGACTATGATGTGCAAGTTACCACTACTCACTTAGATGTCTCTGATAAAGACGCCGTATATCAATGGGCCGAACAAGTAGCACAAAGTCATGGGCAGGTTAATTTCATTTTTAATAATGCAGGTGTAGCCTTGGCTTCAACTGTGGAGGGCGAAAGTATTGAGGAAATCGAATGGGTAATGAATATCAACTTTTGGGGCATGGTATATGGCACTAAGGCGTTTTTACCCCTTATTAAGCAAAGTGTAAAAGACAGTGGCGGCAAACAGCATGGTCACATTATTAATATTTCGAGCTTATTTGGCATCATCGCTCTTCCAGCGCAGTCCGCTTATAATGCTAGCAAGTTTGCTATTCGAGGCTTTAATGAAAGCCTTCGCCAAGAATTAAATATTGAACGTAGTGGCGTATCTATAACCTCTGTGCATCCAGGTGGCATTAAGACTAATATTGCCAATAATGCTCGTGCTAATGAAAGTGTCAGTTCTTTAGGTATAGCGACTGGTGCTAAAGGGCTTAAGAACTTTAATAAACTACTTAAATTTGATCCCACTACTGCCGCCCAAATTATTCTAATGGCAGCAGCAAACAACCAAGCCCGTTGCTTAATTGGTGACGATGCCAAAATCATTGATTTAATCCAGCGCCTCTTTCCTTCGAATTATGGACAAGTGATGCACAGAGGCTCGCGCCTTATCGCTAAAGCTAAGAAAAAAGCCATTACTAAAAAAGTGCCTTCTCAATACGCCAAATAGCCAAAACTATGTAATACATAGATAGCTACGCAAAAACAATAGTTAGCGTTTGCAATGAAGCTTACAATTTAACTTGGCTGATTTTCATCCTTAGCACATTTTTTACTTTCAACTCTCCTTATATAGGGCATGTCGATATTTCGAGGTGCTCTACTTTGATAGACACTGGTCATTTTATGCAAAATTCTGCTCCTACTTCTGAAATCAATACTATTAACACTGTGCCAAGCCTCATGCTAAAGGCCACTGCTATGCTTATTGGTATGTTTGCCTTTTTACAGGTTTATTCTATTCAATCCATTCTACCAATATTAATGCTGGACTTTAAAGCCAGTGAAGTACAAATAGGAATGGCTGTAGGTGCAACAGTGATGGCTGTGGCTTTAATGTCGCCTTTTTTAGGAATGCTCTCTGATGCTATAGGTCGTAAATCCATCATCGTTGGTGCCTTGGTGTTCTTAGCCATACCGACAGCTTTAATTGCTACTAGTAATAATATTGAAACCGTGACAATTTGGCGATTTTTACAAGGCATATCAGTGCCTGGTATTACTGTTGTCACTATTGCTTACTTAGGCGAAGAATTTAAAGGCAACGCTATCGCAGAGCTGATGGCATACTATGTCTCAGGATCAGTACTTGGAGGCTTCCTAGGACGTTTTATTTTAGGTCATTTGCATGAACTGGTTGGTTGGCGTATAGCCTATTATGTGATGGCAGCAATCACTTTAGCCGGCGCACTTTGGGTAGCTAAAACTTTACCTGCTTCGCAAAACTTCGTGGCAAGTCCTAAATTTCGAACTGCACTAGGCACCTTGTCTCGGCATTTAATCAACCGTTATGTGCTGTCCGCTACATTACTTGGATTTTGTGTTTTATTTTCATTGGTCGGCTGTTTTACATTTATTAATCTACATTTGGCACATGCGCCCTATACCCTAAGCACAGGTCAATTAGCCAATATCTTTGCCGTCTATCTTATTGGCGTTGTCATTACGCCTCTTTCTACAAAATTAATACAGAGATTTGGCTCAGCACGAACCATTGTTGTGGCAGTAATTATATCTATTGTAGGGGTCTTGATTACACTAAGTGCGCCACTTTGGTTAATTGTTATCGGCTTGGCTATAATGTCATCTGGGGTATTTATTACTCAATCTTCTACTATTGGTTACATCGCTAGCAATGTCAGTGAAGGTCGCTCTTTGGCTTCAGGCATATATTATATGGGCTATTATGCTGGAGGGACAGCAGGCGCTTGGGCTTGTGGCTTAGCTTATAGCTATGGCGATTGGACTGCTACGGTTATTTTACTGGTTGCTATGCAAGTATTGGCGTTAATAATTGCTGCCTTTGGCATGATAAAAACACCTATGCATCGGGCATAATTATCATGAATAAATATCCTGAAGGTATCTAAAATTTGCTCATAATTTAGGTTGACCATAACCCACTATCTTTGATAAATTAAAACTTAATAAAACGATAAAAATTGTATCGATTTAAGTTATATATTGAATAGGTCTTATATTATATGAATAGTATATAAATTTAGTCATGTATTGGTTAAGATAAGCTTACTGCGATACTCATAACTTGTCATTTTTAATCTGTTTTATTTGCCATTAGCACGGACCGCTAATGTAATGATCGATTTGGCATACTCCGATGCCAAGCCGTAATTTTCTTCAAGCTAAGGATAGCTTTATCATGAAATACTCCAACGATAGTTATAGTTCTACTAGCTCTACCTGTACCGAATCATTTGCAGATCTTTATAATACCTCTATTAACAATCCTAGTGAGTTTTGGCAAAAACAAGCCGAACGTATCTATTGGCATAAAAAACCACATAAGATACTCGATGACAGTAACCTACCTTTTACCAAATGGTTTGTAGGCGGAGAAACAAATCTCTGCTACAACTGTGTAGACCGCCATTTAGATACCCGTGCTGAACAAGATGCCTTTGTTTGGGTCTCAACTGAAATCAACCAAGATTTGATAGACAACCATCCTGGCGTGGTTGATGCTTTTAAAGCACTTGATAACGATGTCGAATACTATACTGATTATGCCAAGCGCCGCTTGACCTATAATCGATTATATAAAGAAGTAAATTATTTCGCTGATGTTTTAAAGCGCTTAGGGGTAGGCAAAGGTGATCGCGTAGTAATTTATATGCCAATGATTTTAGAGGCCGCTTATGCCATGTTGGCTTGTACCAGAATTGGTGCCATACATTCTGTGGTATTTGGAGGCTTTGCAGCGCATAATTTAGCGGTACGTATGAGCGATGCCAAAGCGAAACTGATCATCACTGTTGATGCTGGCTTACGCGGTGGCAAAGTCATTAATTACAAAAATTTGGTCAATCAAGGCGTTGAGCAATCGGCGGTGAAACCTGAGCATGTACTGGTCATTAATCGCGGTATTATGCCTTATCAGCCGACTGAAATCGACGTGGATTATGCTATTGAACGTCGTGTTAGCTGCAATGCGCGATCCGTTGTTGAACCCGAGTGGCTTGAATCCAATGACCCCTCCTACCTATTATATACTTCAGGCACAACGGGTACCCCAAAAGGGGTTCAGCGTGATACGGGTGGACATGCTGTGGCATTAACCACGGCTATGGACTATATTTACGACGCTAATCCTGGTGAAACCTTTTGGGCTATTTCTGATATTGGCTGGGCTGTCGGCCACTCCTTTACTATTTATGCCCCGCTACTTTCAGGCTTAACCAGCATTATGTACGAAGGCTTACCACATAATCCGAATCCTGGCATATGGTGGCGAATTGTTGAGGCCAATAAGGTCAATATCTTGTTCACCGCCCCAACCGGCGTACGTATGTTAAAAAAACAAGACGAAACTTGGCTTACTCGTTACGATACTAGTAGTGTCAAATCTTTTTTTCTAGCTGGAGAACCTTTAGATGAGCCAACCGCAGGATGGTTGTCTACTCATTTAGGCGTACCTATCTTAGATCACTACTGGCAGACAGAAACAGGTTGGCCTATATTAAGTCATGTCCCTAAGTTTAATTATAAGGAACATAAATCAGGGTCTCCTGGCTATCCCATGTTTGGATATGATGTCAAAGTGCTGAATGAAATAACTGGCGAACCTTGCCAGCCTGGCGAAAAAGGACTTCTTGCAATCTCTGCACCATTACCACCAGGGTGCTTGAGCACAGTCTGGGAAAATGATGAGCGCTTTAAAAAAAGCTATTACAATTTATTTGACGGTAGACAATACTCAAGCTCAGATTATGCGGTTACTGACGAAGACGGTTATTTTTATATCTTAGGTCGTACCGATGACGTGATAAATGTTGCTGGACATCGTCTTGGCACTCAAGAAATTGAAGCTGCTATTAGTGAGCATCCTGAAGTTGCAGAAGTCGGTGTGGTGGGTATCAAAGATGAGCTTAAAGGTGAGTTACCCATTGCATTTTGTATCTTACGCGACCCCTCCATTATCGAAGCTACTGAAAACCGCTTCCGCATTGAGCAACAAATTCTAGGCGTAGTGGCTAAATCATTGGGCGCTATTGCTCGTCCTGCTGCGGTCTATTTCCCTAAAGCTTTACCCAAGACCCGCTCTGGAAAAATTCTGCGCCGCGCTATTCGTGCCCTTGCTGAAGGTAGTGAACCCGGTGATATGTCCACTTTAGATGATCCTAGCGCTATTGATGCAGTAAAAATAGCGATTGAGCATTACTAATATAATAGCTATTGAACTTTAATTAACCTATTTAAGTTAGTGAGCTTTTTAAATAATCACAGCTCCACTAACGTAAGCCAAATTACCAAACTGTTTTTTAGTAAATATTTTAATAGGGCGTATCGCTATTTGGATTTTGAAGCTAATAATGAGATAGATTTTTGTCAAACACGAATAATTTCGAAGATAATATAGGCATATTAGCTAGAAATTAGACACAGTTTGGCGAAAATATAGCCATTTTTTTGACCATAACTTAGTTAATTTGCAAATAGGGACACGCCCTAGTATTTGAAATTTTAACTTGACCAATTATCTAAGAGATTGATATAGTCTTTTTATAATAATGATACGATTATTCTCATTATAGATTACATTATAGTCTTCCTGATAATTATATGCCACACTACTTTAGAGATAAGGATATCCGATGCATCATGTAAAACAGCTCATCAATGGCGAGTTTGTAGACTCAAAGACCGATCAATGGATTGATTTAACTGATCCCGCTACTCAAGAAGTCATTGCTAAAGTACCCCAAACCACCAATGATGAAATCAATGAAGCGGTGGCAGCGGCTAAAGAAGCCTTCAAAACTTGGCGCAAAACGCCCATTACCACCCGAACCCGTATTTTTTTGAGCTATCAAGCCCTTATTCGTGAACATATGGATGAGCTTGCAGAATTATTGACCTCTGAACAAGGTAAAACTATTGCCGATGCCCGTGGTGATGTTTTTCGTGGTTTAGAAGTGGTAGAACATGCCTCAAGTATCGCCAACCTGCAAATGGGCGATTTTGTTGAGAATGTAGCAACTGGAGTAGATACTTATAGCATCTGGCAACCACTAGGGGTGTGTGCTGGTATTACACCGTTTAACTTCCCAGCAATGATTCCACTATGGATGTTCCCAATGGCCATCGCTACTGGTAACACCTTTATCCTAAAGCCTTCTGAACAAGACCCTATGGTAACTTTGCGTCTGGTCGAATTGGCACTTGAAGCAGGTGTACCTAAAGGTGTGCTAAACGTGGTACATGGTGGTAAACCTACGGTCGATGCTATCTGTGATCATCCGGACATTAAAGCAGTCTCTTTTGTAGGGTCTACCAATGTGGGTCACCATGTCTATGACCGTGCTACTAAATCTGGCAAACGTGTCCAGTGCATGATGGGTGCCAAAAACCATGCGGTTATCATGCCTGATGCCAACAAAGAACAGACTTTAAACCAACTTGCAGGAGCAGCATTCGGCGCAGCAGGTCAGCGCTGTATGGCATTAACGGTTGTGGTATTGGTCGGTGAAGCAGGTGAATGGATTGAAGATATCAAAGCCAAAGCTGAAAGCTTGGTAGTCTCTGCAGGTAAGCATAATAAAGACTTAGGCCCACTAATCAGCCCTCAAGCCAAAGAGCGCGTCGAGCGCTTGATTCAATCTGGGGTCGATGAAGGCGCAGATCTGATATTAGATGGCCGTGGTATTATTGTCGAAGGTTATGAAAATGGTAACTTTGTTGGTCCTACCATTTTTGATAATGTTCGTACTGACATGCAAATTTATAGCCAAGAAATCTTTGGGCCGGTACTTTGCGTAATGCGCGCCGATTCTCTTGAAGAAGCTATTGAAATTATTAACGCCAATCCAAATGGCAATGGTACCGCTATTTTCACCCAATCGGGTGCTGCAGCCCATAGATTCCAGCAGGACATTGATGTGGGTCAAGTAGGTATCAACTTACCTATCCCTGTACCTCTTCCTATGTTCTCATTTTCAGGCTCACGTGCTAGTAAGCTTGGCGACTTAGGTCCTTATGGCAAACAAGCAGTACAGTTCTATACCCAGACCAAGACCGTTACGGCGCGTTGGTTTGATGATGAAGCCAGCAAAGGTAAGGTTAATACCACGATATCTATGTAAGTTTGTTTAAGCATGCGCTAAAGTGAATTTTTTCAAGCTTGCATTATTTTTTCTGTAAGAGATCGGACTTTTTATTTTAAATTGCTTTTTATATTACCTTTTTTAATGGTATTTGTTATACAGGATGCATCATGGACTTTGCATTAACCGACGACCAATTGGCGTATCAACAAACTGCACGCCAATTTGCCCAGAAGGAACTGAAACCCAATTCCGCAGAATGGGATCGAAATAGCCACTTTCCTGTTGATATCATTAAAAAGACAGGTGAGTTAGGTTTCTTAGGTCTCTATACCAATGCTAATTATGACGGATTAGGTTTACCTCGCCTTGACTCTGCCATAGTTTTTGAAGAATTGGCTTGGGGTGATACAGCAGTTGCCGCCTATATTAGTATTCATAATATGGTCACTTGGATGATCGGCGAGTACGCCAAAGATGAAGTACGAGCGGATATAGTGCCGCGTCTAGTGAGTGGCGAGTTGCTGTCTAGCTATTGTTTAACTGAGCCTAGTGCCGGTTCAGATGCAGGTGCTTTAACTACCAAAGCTGTTAAGCAAGATGGTGAAGACTATTATATATTGAATGGTGAAAAAACTTTTATTTCTGGTGCGGGTTCAACCGATATCTTAGTAGTAATGGCTCGCAGCTGTGGATCTGGCCCTAAAGGTGTCTCTGCCTTTGTGGTTGATGCGCATAGTGAAGGCATCAGCTATGGCAAGAACGAACACAAAATGGGCTGGAAAGCACAACCGACCCGTACCATTCATTTCAAAGACACAAAAGTTCCTGCTAAAAATCTTTTGGGCAATGAGGGCGAGGGCTTCAAATTTGCCATGAAGGGACTTGATGGAGGACGCATCAACATCGGTATCTGCGCTGTAGGTACTGCTCAAACAGCCTTAGAAACTGCTTTGGCTTATGTTCAAGAGCGTCAACAATTTGGTACTGCCATTGCTGAACTACAGTCAGTTCAGTTTAAGCTAGCTGACATGCTGACTGAGACCATTGCTGCCCGTCAAATGATTTATCTGGCTGCTCATAAACTCGATAAAAAAGATCCCAACGCTACTGCCTATTGTGCCATGGCAAAGCGTATGGCTACTGACCTAAGTTTTAAAGTGGCTAACGAAGCCTTACAGCTACATGGTGGCTACGGTTATTTAAATGAATACCCGCTTGAGCGTTATGTTCGTGATTTACGCGTGCATCAAATACTTGAGGGCACCAATGAAATTATGCGCGTCATTGTGTCACGTAAGATGCTAACTGAAGATAGCTTAAACGGGCTACGTTAGCTATATTGATATTAACGAATCACTACCATTCAATGTAATTAACTATTGATAGCGTTATAAAAGGGATGTTATGACAACTTATACCAACTTAGATTTGAATATCGATGGCCATGTGGCAACCATTACTTTGAACAACCCCCCTGCTCACACTTGGACCGCTGCAAGCCTTGCGTCTTTAAAACAATTGGTCCATGATCTAAACAACAACGATTCTGTGTATGCCTTAGTCATCCATGGCGAAGGCGAAAAATTCTTTTCAGCAGGCGCTGACTTAAATACTTTTGCCGATGGTGATAAAGGCAATGCTATCTCAATGGCAATCGCTTTTGGTGAAGCTTTTGAAGCATTATCAAATTATCGCGGTGTAAGTATAGCTGCTATTAATGGCTATGCTATGGGTGGCGGTCTTGAGTGTGCACTAGCCTGTGACATTAGGATAGCTGAGTCTCATGCCATCATGGCATTGCCTGAAGCCAGTGTCGGACTATTGCCATGTGCTGGTGGCACCCAAAACCTACCTTGGTTAGTGGGCGAAGGTTGGGCAAAGCGAATGATTTTATGTGGTGAACGCGTCGATGCAGAAACGGCGCTTCGTATTGGACTTGTAGAAGAAGTGGTTGAAAAAGGCAAAGGTTTGTCGGTTGCTACTGAGCTTGCTCAGAAGGTCGCTAAGCAATCTCCAGTAGCAGTTACATTATCAAAAAAATTGGTGCAGTCTGCCCGCTACAATGCACCTGCTCATAACTTGATCATTGAGCGTGAAGCTTTTGTTAAATTATTTGATACCCAAGATCAAAGCGAAGGGGTGAATGCCTTCTTACAAAAACGCAAACCCACTTGGCAAAATAAATAAGTAGAGGCAAACGCTATGCAACATCAAGACCTTCAAGACCCAGTATTGTTCAATACCTATGCTACCAAGACTGGGCATTATGTCGCTGAGATGGTACTCAATTCTCCTAAGTCTTTAAACGCGCTTAGTGTCGAAATGTGTCAGCTTATGAGTGCCCAATTGACACAATGGCAAACAGATGATGCTGTTATCGCCATTGTGCTTCGAGGATCAGGGGATAAAGCATTTTGTGCTGGTGGCGACATTCGTAGATTGTATGACAGTATGCTAGATAATCCACCGATGCCCAATCCTTATGCCACCGATTTTTTTGGTAGTGAATACGCCTTGTATCGCCAGATGCATTTTTATGACAAACCTATTGTCTTGTGGGGCAATGGTATAGTTATGGGTGGCGGTATGGGCTTGATGGCCGCCTGTAGCCACCGTATTGTTACTGACAGTACTAAGTTTGCTATGCCAGAAATTAGCATTGGCTTGTTTCCTGATGCTACTGGTAGCTGGTTTTTACAACGTATGCCAGCAAAAACAGGACTGTTTTTAGGTTTAACAGGTGCGCTATGTAATGCCAATGACGCTAAGTTTACCAATCTAGCCGAGTACGCCGTAGGTAGTAACGACTATGAGCAGGTCATCGAAGCTCTGCAATCTGCACCTTGGCAATCCACTTCTCCTAAAAGTCCTTTATATAGTTCGGCACACCGATTGGCACACGAGTGTCTGTCTCATTTAGAGCAGCGCTTACAACCTGAGCTAAAACCGAGTAAATTGGCGCAGTATTGGCGCAGTATTCAAGTTTTGATGGTCAGTGGCGGTTTGCAAGAGATCGATGCCCTACTTCAAGACGATGAGAAATTAGCTCATATAGATGCCAAGTTTGCAGTTGACAGTTGGGCGCAACGTGCTATCGCAACTTACCGTCAAGGTTGCCCTGTCACTGCCTGTTTAACTTATGAGCAATATCATAAAGTGAAAGACTTTTCATTAGAACAGGTTCTATATTTTGAAGCCAATGTTGCGGTGCATTGTGCCAATAATCCTGACTTTAAAGAAGGGGTACGTGCTTTACTTATTGATAAAGACAAGTCTCCTAATTGGTCCCGTACTTTAGCGCAGTGTTTATCCCATGAGGGTCAGGCGTATATAGCCAGTCATTTTGATAATCCGTATGCCCCAGGCGAGCATATTTTTGAATCGTGGTTGGGAGAAGATTCTTTTGCAGCAAGAAGTTTAAAACACCAAGCTTTGAATGGATAGCTTCTATAATTTATATCTCAACTTATACCTTATTGATGCCAATATTAATGCCAGTATTAATGCGAGTATTAATAACTATCTATTGCCGATAGCAGACGTCAGCTTTGTATATACCTATTCGATAGACAGTAGTGATAAACGCTAACTTTAAATGGTAATAATAAAGTACCGTTCAATTAACAACCAATCTCTATGCTCATCAAGGAATGATGCTATGACAGAAAATACAAATAACGACCGCAGCACCCACATTGCTTTTATTGGTCTCGGTAATATGGGCGGCCCAATGGCAAAGAACTTACTACAACAGGGCTATACGGTAACCGTCTACGATTTGTCTGAAGCAGCACAGCAGCAGCTAGCCCAAGCAGGCGCTATTACTTCAACTTCTCCCCAAGAAGCAATAGAAGATGCTGAAGTCGTCATTACTATGTTACCCGCCAGCAAACATGTCAAGACAGTGTATCTCGGTGATGCTGAAGCAATTGAACTTACTAGTGATGGATTATTGTCCCATTTAGCTAAAGGCACTTTGGTTATTGATAGCTCAACTATCGATGCTTCAGTGGCTAAAGAAGTGTCCAGTATCGCCCTAGCTAAAGGTATCGACATGGTTGATGCGCCAGTATCAGGGGGTACAGCAGGTGCTGAAGCAGGTACTCTTACCTTTATTGTCGGCGGCGAAGACAGTGCCTTTAACCGTGCTCAGCCAATCTTGCAAGCCATGGGGAAAAATATTTTTCATGCCGGCAGTAATGGCGCTGGTCAAGTTGCTAAAATCTGTAATAATATGCTGCTAGGCATCTTAATGAGTGGCACCGCTGAAGCAATTAACCTTGGGGTAAAAAACGGTTTAGACCCCAAAGTGCTATCAGAAATCATGCTGCAAAGTTCTGGGCGTAACTGGACACTTGAGGTTTACAACCCCTACCCTGGTATTTTAGATAATGTGCCTTCCAGTAGGGACTATACGGGCGGTTTTATGAGTCAGCATATGCATAAAGATTTGCATTTGGCACTACAAGCCGCCAAAGACATTGGTGTACAAGTTCCTATGGGCTCTCAAGCCACAGCTTTATATGATGAGCACATTAAGCAAAATAGTGAAAAAGACTTTTCAAGCATTATGGGTCATTTTGACGACAGTGTTTTAACTCAGTGATGTCTTAGATGAATAGTACTTTGATTTA
>NZ_JAGLBC010000137.1:3353-6242 GCF_018260395.1 Psychrobacter sp. | reverse complement strand
CATCGGAGTGTGGCGCAGTTTGGTAGCGCATCTGGTTTGGGACCAGAGGGTCGTAGGTTCGAATCCTATCACTCCGACCATTTTATTAGAGCCTTACAGGCTTTTTTTTATGCTTTAAATACGACATTTGTTGTTTATTTCTCTATATGTGTTTTAATAACAATGTAAGTAATTAACAATGATGTTAGCACTATGAGCGCCTGTAGCTCAGTTGGATAGAGCATCTGCCTTCTAAGCAGGTGGTCGCAGGTTCGAATCCTGCCAGGCGCACCACTTTCGCCTGAGATTTAATACCTATATGTATAGGTTAAGTTAGGCCTGTTAGACACTGCACACTCAATACTCTCTGTGTTGATTATGGCGGATGTAGCTCAGTTGGTAGAGCCCCGGGTTGTGATCTCGGTTGTCGCGGGTTCAAGTCCCGTCATTCGCCCCATTTATTTTCTTATTTTTACCTCTTTTTTTATATCAATTCATATTATATTGATTTATCAATACTGCAATTTTCTTTATACCTATTGTTTCTTCTTAAATAAAACTATCTATTACTAATCTTGACATTGTCTAGGTTGGTTTTTTTGCGTTAAAGTCTTTATTAATTAGTATTACTTTTGAACTGTCTCGATCTATTTATGATAGGCGTGCTACCAAACTGCCATTAAAGTAAGATGTTCAGTTTTGGCAATAATGCTATGATAAAGGAATCTTAAAGAGGGAAGATATAAAAATTATGCCAAACCAGTCTGTGACGATTACAGCTCGTATCCTATCTAATGATGAAGCCACTTCTCAATCTGCCTCTATACCATTAAACGAGCAACCTACAATTGCTAAAACGAGTGCTCAGGATGAGCCGATGCCCATGCCGAATAGCAAAGCTGAGTTGATTGGTTTATATCAAAACAAACCTTTTGAGATTAATAATTCTGTTCAAGCCAAAGATATGGAACAAGTAGCAGAACAGCGTGTTGCTTTATATCAAAATCAATTAAGACGAACCGAAATTTTTTATACCATTAACCCCTCAATGCGACCTACCTATATGGTACAGGCCTTAAAGACACAGTTTGTCGAATATGAGCATTATCAAATGGCGCGAGCTCTTGATCAAAGGGGTATTATTGATTTTGATAAAAATGAAATGATGTGGCAGCAGTTACACATAGTAGATGACCTAATTATCGATATCGTGCATCATATGCCGGCACAGCAACCTGTTGGTTGGCAACTGACCTCAGTCAGTAAAAATCATTTAAAACTGCCTACAATAGGCCGACTAAGAGACGATGAAACGGTTGCCGACCAAGCCAGCCTAACCAGCTATGTACTAGGTCACTTTGGGGTGATGAGCTATACATATGACCGTGCGTATTTTATAGGCCATGTGCTGGGTTATCTTTTTTGTTGCTATTATTTGGCTCATTTATCTATTGCTTACGGCGTCACTCCTTTGCCTGAGTCAGCAGTGGCAAATTATAAATATGCTTCACTCGAAACTCCTAAATTGGTAAGACTGATGCACAGTGTTGATGTATATTGCAAGCGTCGTATCTATCAGTTGGCAATACTATGTGCCCAGCTGAGCTGTTATCAACTTGATAAGTATATTGAAAAAATGCTTATTACTGAAGTCAATGAGTTCGATAAAAAACAACAAATAGAGCATTTAGATGCCTTACTGATGAATGGAATTATGCCAGATATGCCTGATACCGTAGATTTAAAAGATTTTCCTGGCGCATTTGGTGATGATGGAACGTTCTAAACTTGAATGGCGCTCATATAGAAGCAATACTATACAAACAATGCTGTTGAATTTAGGGCTACTCGTTTTATAATATTTTCTCTTTATGGCTTTCCCTGCATCTGTGCTTATGACGTTTTTATTTAAGCCAAGTCATCTTTTTTATTAAGTAACTGCAATGAAAAATTCTGTAAAAATTAAAGACACAATCTCTACTCAAATCATCAAAAAAAGCCAAATGTTGTCAGTAAAAAATGAGGGTTATTCTAAAGCTAAACGTATTATAGATATCGCTCATAAGACCTTAGCTGTTTCTTTAGTGCTAGCAGTAAATGTTGGGTTTAGCGCCGTATCAGGTAGTGGCCAAGCTAAGGCTGCAGGATTAGCAGATCTATTTAATGATGCTGAGGTTCAAGGCGGGGAGCAAAAGTTCTTAAAAGTGGAGCAGGCTTTTAATGTTCAACCTAGCCAAAGCGGTAATAAAATTAATATTGCTCTAAAAATCACGCCAAAGTACTACTTATACAAAGATAAATTGATTTTGAAACTACCGGATGGGGTAACGGCTTCTGCTATTAAATTTTCGCAGCCTTCGCAAACTATCGATGATCCCTCTTTTGGTAAAGTAAATGTATTTAAGCAGCTACAACTTACGGCTACAACTACTTTAACCAATACTACGGCTAATGCAATCAATCAAGATATTACTATAAGTTGGCAGGGTTGTGCGGAAGCTGGTCTGTGTTATCCGCCGCAAAAAGAGACATTATCTATAAGTCTGCCAGCAGGAACAACTAAAGCAGTTGAGCCAAGGCAAAACACTACGAAAACTTCAAAAACTAATCAAGTTGAACAAACACCTAATGATTCAAAGACCAATAATGCTTCGAAGTTAGCCGCTAATGAGAGTCAAGTAAAAGCAGTCACAGCCTCTTCAAACGACAATAACTTAACCCAATCAGGACAACAGCAAGGACAAGCCGCTACAAGTGCCATAACAGTTACCGATGATTCTATAGATGAAGGCTCATTAGCAAAGAGTGATAGCTTAATTAATAATGACAAGGCTCAAGATAGTGCCAAGCTAGATACTCTTCAAGATCAAGATCAGGCTAGTACTAATGCTAATGCTAATGCTAATGCTA
>NZ_JAGLBC010000137.1:0-3253 GCF_018260395.1 Psychrobacter sp. | reverse complement strand
CTAATGCTAATGCTAATGCTAATGCTATTGAGGAAGATACCAATTCATCTGTCATTAGTAATGACTCAGGTTTACAATTGGGAAGTCATAGTGCTGTTGATCAAGATCCCTTTGGATTAGCAAAGCATCCATGGTTGGCCTTAATGCTATTATTTTTGGCAGGATTGGGACTGGCGTTTACACCCTGTGTTCTGCCTATGTTGCCTATAGTTAGCAATATTGTGGCACGACAAAATAATCCCACTGCCAAAAAAGGATTAATTTTAAGCGGTAGTTATGCCCTAGGGGTAGCCACTGCTTATGGTATTTTAGGAGCTGTTATTGCTGTATTTGGTCAACAGCTTGGGATTATAGGTTGGCTACAAAATCCTGTTATTTTATCCGCTTTTGCTGCAATATTTGTACTATTGGCTTTATATATGCTTGAGGTTATAAATATTCCAGTACCCAAAGCCCTTCGGCAAAAAACCCATTCTTTAAGCCAAGCAGGTGATAAGTATTTGGGCAGTACTTTTGGTAGCTTTATTGCAGGATTGTTGTCAGCATTGGTGGTATCACCTTGTGTTTCAGCACCTTTATTTGGCGCTCTATTGGCGGTTTCGACCATTGGCAATCCGCTATTAGGTTTCGCTGCTCTGTTTATGTTGGGCTTTGGATTATCAGCCCCATTGATTTTACTTGGAATTAGCCAAGGCAACTTAATGCCAAAAGCTGGCGAGTGGATGACTTGGGTAAAGCAAGGTTTTGCGTTAATGCTATTTGCAGTGGCACTACTATTGATAGAGCGGGTGTTGACCAGTCCTATTATGCTTATGCTATGGTCTATGTGGTTTATGGTCGTGGCGGTGTGGGCTTGGAAATGGATTGGCCGAGGTCAGTTGTTTACCAAACCTTTGGCTATTGTATTTGCAGCCTGGTCAGTTTTGACATTAGTAGGGGCAGCAGCCGGCAGTGAAGATTCTTGGCAACCCTTGTCAATTTTCTCTCAGTCTAACGCCATATCAATTAACGATAAGCTGCAAGCGGTTGGTGCACAAACAATGGCGAGTAATGTACTATACGAGGATAAGCATATTGATACTTTAGATGCGCTTATTCCTATAATTAACCAAAATTCTAAAGTGTTGGTAGATGTTACGGCAGACTGGTGTGTAGAGTGCCGCATTATGGATAAAACCTTATTTGCAAATAGACCTGCAACTATGCAGCAATGGCAATTGGTAAAACTGGATGTAACAGATAGCAATGCAGAATCCGCTCGTATATTATCAGAGTTAAGTCTATTTGGTCCTCCTGCCTTATTGTATTTTGTTGATGGCAAGCTTAAGGTACAGCAGGTTGGAGCGGTTAAACGCAGTGATTTTGAAAGTACTTTGAATAGGTTTTAATATATTTAAGTTTATGATAGTTAATAGTGTTAACAGCTTGCAAGCATAAAACCTAAAGCCAAAGAACCCTTTGGTTTATTAGACAATAGATCGGATATTATTTCTATTTAAATAGGTTTTAATGGCTTTTAGAACATAAATGACGCTCTTAAAAGAACTATAAACCTAACTAAATAACCACTGTAAAACTTTATAATGGTGAGTCATTGTTTAGTCATTTGGATATGATAAAATTTTTGGTTTATAGTTTTTAATGATAGTATAATTACATTTTTCTCCTCTTTTCAGGATAACGCATGATTACTTTGCGGGCTCAAATACAGATTAATCCTCTGTATTCTTCTAAATTAAAGTTTTTATCCCTATCTATGGCAACTATTTGCTTAGCTACTATATCGTCTATTAATAGTGCTTCAGCAGCTACTAATACTGACAGCGTTACTGGTTTTAACACTAATTCGGCAACGATTGACATGAATTCAAACGCCCAACAAGTGGCCATTGATAACATTAGAAAGTGTGCAGACTTAAAACTACCTGCGGCTCGTTTGGCATGTTATGACAAAGTTACTGTGGGTGAAGAACTCACAGTGGGCCGTGAAAAAACGCCAGTGGATCTAGCCGAAACGGTGAAAGCTACCTTTAGCGAGCTACGTCCGACCTTGGTCTTCGCTACTGATGATGCTGAGCTAAATTCAGTAGACAAGACCAAGGTGTCTCCTGGTGCCCCAACTGCTGCAGGCAACCAAAAATTGGCTGAAGCAGGCATAACTGTAGAAGATTTTGCTGCTTATACGCCGCTGAGTCTGGCTTATGATTTGGATAAAAATAGCGAACAAGGGGTTTGGACCGTTAGACCGCATCAGCCGATTTATTTGCTACCTGCTTATGTACAGTATGATGGTAATCGTCGACCTCAGTCGCCTACTTTAAAGCCTTCAGAATCAGAGTTTAAAGATTATGGCAATAAGTATGACGATAACGTAGAACTTAAAGCACAGGTATCTCTAAAAACTAAAATATTAGAGGATGTGTTTGATACCAATGCAGATGTTTGGTTTGGTTATACACAGCAAATGCATTGGCAAGTCTACAATGAAGCGAACTCCCGTCCCTTTAGAGCCACCGACTACATGCCAGAGTTTTTTATAACTCAGCCTGTAAAAGCTAACCTACCGTTTAATGGTAAATTACGTATGTTAGGTGCCGGCGCTATTCACCATTCTAATGGACAGTCAGATCCATGGTCGCGTTCATGGAACCGTGTCTACTTAATGGGTGGCGCTGAGTGGGGCAAACTTAGTGTAGTTCCGAAGATTTGGACACATATTAAAGATAGTAGGAGCTCTATACCTAGTGATAACCCTGATATTACCGACTACTATGGTCATGGTGAGCTGCAAACATTATATGACTTCGGTAAAGGTGAAACTCTTGCTGCAACGGGTCGCTATAATTTTGATACTGAAAAAGGCGGTATTGAATTAGATTATACACTTCCATTAACTAGTGATCTTCATGGGTTTATTCAATTATTCCATGGCTATGGTGAGTCTATTATTGATTACAATAAAAAAACTACTGCTGTGGGTGTAGGTATTTCTTTAAATGATTGGAAAGGGCTATGATTCTAAAAGTTTATAAAGCCTTTTGAAGTTAACGCGGCAACAAATGCTACAACGAGCTGTTCCCGCCTATTACCAGTTGGGTTTGTGGCGAGTTAAGTATCTGCAAAACGTTTGCTGTGTATGTGATACTAATCTTGCTGTGGCACAAAAAGAGCACTTAGCTTCTAAGCGCTCTTTTTTTTCTTTGTGTCCCGTCCTAAAATAAGTTTACGAAAAGGAAGCTTATAAATGGACAAA
>NZ_JAGLBC010000136.1 GCF_018260395.1 Psychrobacter sp. | reverse complement strand
TACGACCCTCTGGTCCCAAACCAGATGCGCTACCAAACTGCGCCACACTCCGATGTCTTACTATTAACGACTTTGAATACGCTTTGATTGAACCAATCATCTGCGTCATCGCTATCGAGGTGCATATAATAGGATTAAACTCTAATCTTGTCAACACTTATTTAATATTTCTTTCAAAACTTTAAAATTATGTTGAGCCTATTATAAAATCATCAAATCAGTAATAAAGATTGATACGGATCAAATGGTATAACGCTCATTTTTTCTATATCAGTATTACTAGCAACATTATCAACACTCATCTGATTTGACTGCCTATTCTCTTTTAATTTATCTATAACGTCAAGCCTTTCTGTGAAATTAATTGTTCTAGGATAAATTAACCAAGCATTTAGACAGTTTAAACGCTTTTGGTAGCTATAAAGTTGTTGCCAGTCTGCCCCGCTCACATCGGCAATATTATTAATGGTTTTATATTTTATGTCTATAACATGACTAACTGTGCCTGCATCACACACAATACAAGCATCAGGAATTAATTTTTGAATAACTGTCTCTTTAAGACTTGATCTTGATGGTTCTGATTGATAATACAGCCAATCAAAACTTGGCTTAATAATTAATTTGCTTGATGACAAGTTTGCTGATACCCACTTATCAAGTTTGCCGAGTACCCACCGCTCAAAGGCATAATTCATATTAATCATTACCGCTGGAACAGGTAACCCGTCGGCGCTAGCCTTATCATAATCCTTAGGCGTTTGTTCATGCGAACCCTGGTTCAGCAACCACCATCCCCACTCTATCGCTTGAGTTATTGTTTCTAATTGCGCCACACTAAATTGTGAGCGCCAAGAATGCTTATTACTTAGTAAAGTTTGATAAGTCATAGCCCACTGTTTAGGCGCTAATGGTAAATTGCCATGTAAATTTATAGGAAGTTGTTGCATCGGTTTTGGCTTACTGCGGCTCGCGGCAGTTGCTATTGCTTTAGGTTGAGCTTGTACTGTAGTTTGAGCATGTAGCTTAGTTTGAGCTTGTACTGTAGTTTGACATTGAGACACCTTTTGTAACTGTTGCCAAGCCGTGACCAAAAATTCAGCCAATAAGTTATCAGTTTCAAATACCGCTTGTTCTGTGTATAGATAGTGCGGTCGATGCCAGTTTTTTTTTAACTGGGCACTTAAATTAATTTTGCCTTGAGCTTTGGGACGGTTATTGACTTGAGTTTGATAACGATTGGGCAGTGATGTAGACGCTTTATGTAAAATGTGATTGATTCTTGCCAGCACGCCTTCATACCAAGGCTCATTTAAGTTAATAGTTTGGTCAAACGGCAGACCTTTAACTTGAGAATATAAGCACTGGTTATCAGTAGCTTTATAGGTAGACTGCTGTGATAAGGTTACGGCAGGAATGGTTTTGGCTAAATTATCAGTGCCAATATCTTTAAGCATGGTCGCTACCCATTTACGGGCTTTAATCACCTGCACTTGCCAACTATTATCATAATTAGATTGGTTTGACTGGGCATACGATAATTCTTGATTATTAGGTTTAATAGCAGTTATATCATCTGAAGTTGCGGGTTTAGATGAGCGTTTAGATAAGGATTTAGACGTGGGTTTAGCAGCCACAATTTTTGGTAGTATTTCCAATGACAAACCACTGGGCAATACTACTTTTGCCAAATAATGACTTACTACCAAGCTAATCTGCCCTTGTTTTACCTCAATGCTAAAGCATGGCAATTCATGTTTGAGCAAATAATCAAAATCTTTTGAATATTTGAAATCTGCTCGGCTAAGTCGTTGATGCTCCAAACAACTCATAACAGAATCGTGAGTGTTTAGCATTAGCTGTCTTTGGTCTGGCTTATCTACTTTAGCATCTGTCCTAACTGCACTTGAAGATATCATTAAGACACCTCTGTTAGCGGATAGCTTTGGTATAATAACTGATACGGCTTAGCAGTGAGATATAAGCGATGTAAATCAACTTCATCCGTAGTATTAGTTTCAATATCAGTTTCAGTAGCTACATTCACAAAATAAGGATTTAATACTACAATATTAGAACCAGTTACTACATGAGCTTCTATATAGGGATTACTCTCTGATTTGGCATGCACGTTTGTTTGTAGCAAACTTAAAGAGTGACTATAAGTGTCTATATTTTCATAAATAGTATTGTTTTCATCAACTAGATTAAATGTGTGATTGCTAAGTTGTAAACCATTGCTAGTGCCATATAATATCTGCGCTAAAAGTTTAGGTGTTTCTGCCGGCATGGCACTAAGCTTAATATACTCAATAATTTGTGGAATTACTTGACGATATAGCCGTTTGGCCAATTGCGCTATATTATTTATGTCCATAAAATAGGAATGACCTAACTGTGCCTCTGCGCCAAACAGGGTTAATAGGCGCTGGTTTAAAGCTTGTAACAGTCTGGCCAAATCAACACTTTCACCTTCCTCATCTTTTACATCTGTCAATACTGAGCTGTCAGAATAGCAAGTAATAAACTCAAATCGTCGCCTAAACGCACTATCTAACATCGCTAAGGATAAGTCTTGGGTATTCATGGTGGCATAGATATCCACGTTACTAGGCACGCTAAATTGCCGCCCTGAATAGGCAAGTCGTACTGACATGGGGGTAGCTCCACCCATCCTTTTGCTAGGCTCAATGACACTCATCAGCTCACCAAATACCTGCGAGGTATTGGCACGATTAATCTCATCAATTAACATAGCATAACGGTGGTTAGGGTCGTTACTTGCTTTGGTACACAGCTCCAAAAATGCGCCTTGTTGTACCTCATACTGCATTTGACCCGTCTGAGGATTGATACGAGGCCTAATACCTTCGACAAACTCATCATACCCATAAGATTGGTGAAAACTCAACAAACAGCTGCGACTCACCACAAATTTCTTAGCATAATATTGCCTGCCTTCCCCTTCATATAGTGCTAGAAGCTCCGCCAATTGAGTACGTAAAGTGGCTTTTACTTCCTCTAATAAGAACCATTGACTAGCCCCTGTTTTATCAAAATAATAATTAGCAGAGCGCAGCGTAGTATTAACTGTTAGGGACTCGGGATGCGCATGTTTGTTAAGTTGTACCCATAAGGTTTGGTTAATATTCTCATTTCGCTTATTGGCGGTAGATTTATCTATAACAAGCGGATGACGCATCATTTCAGGCACAGTCATTAATCTGTCTTCAAGAAGCAGTACGGCACATACCACCTCACACCATCCATAGTGACTAACTTGCTGAACTCGCCAGCTTTCCCATGATCCGTCAACAGACTCATCATACTGCTTTTGAATCTCAAGCAGTCGGTGCGTTTTTCCAGTTCCTGCAACACCTGTAAAAATCAGATTGGTCGGTTCAGTGGGTAGTGTTACTTCTTTATTGTTCAAAGTGTTACTTCTTTATTGTTCAAAATATCTCTTCATGTCTCATAAAAATTAAAAACTAAGGCCAATCTACGATTAGCAACCTTTATTTCGATGCTATAACTCAGGGCAAACGCATACTTTTAAAAAAATTAATATTTTCAGTGACTTATAAATTCAGAAAATTAAAACCTAAATTTATAACTATTTGATTTTAAATGGAATTCCAGAAAAGTGTGCGTTTGCCCTGTGCTATAACTTCGTATGCTTAACTAAGCGTTTGCTATAATGGCAACCTACATGTTAACTTTGAATTATTTATTTATTCGGTATGACTATTAGCTATTATTGAGTGCTTAATAATCAACACCTGACTTTCACATTTTATACTATTACATCAAGGACACCTCATGAGCCAAATAGTCAATTTGATTCATCAAGTTTCTAATGTTGGTAAGACTACTGCAAAAAAGCAGTCGCATTAGCCTCTCAATTAAATCTTCCTCTTAATTTGAACAAATCAAATAATAAAATGGCGCAAATCAAATCCACATCAGGTGAAGGTAACCGTAAATCCTCTAAATCAAATCAAGTTATTAACCCTTTTACTAAAATACTAAGAGCGACGCAATTCTTACCTGATTCGGCCCAATCTTATATATTGAGTAAAGCCTTTGGTAAGATTGTACCTTATGTAGGTACCACTGGCATTGTATATGAGAAAGTAACAGCTAACAAACTGGTGGTTAGTCTTGAAAATAAAAAAACAGTTCAAAATCATATTGGCACTGTACATGCTGTCGCTGTAACTTTATTGGCAGAAACGGCTACTGGATTCATTCTTGGTATCAACCTACCTTCAGACAGAGTTTTATTGTTGAAGTCTTATCATGTAAACTTCTATCGTCCTTTAAAATCGGGACAAATTGCCGCTACCGCTAGTTTAAGCGATGAGCAACGTCAGTATATTCTTGATACTGCAAAAGGTGAAATGGTTATCCCTTGTGTCATTGAGGATAGAAATGCAGACAGTGACCGTGCTCCGATTACGGTAGAAATGACTTGGGCATGGATTCCAAAATCTGAACTTAAGCAGCGTCGTAAAGGTACAGTCAAATAAATTCTTTAAAGCTAACGACTTTAATATTTTTTATAAAAAAGCACGGTTTATAATAAAACGGTGCTATATAGTTTAATTGTTTAATAGAGCCAAGTGTTTAACAAAGCCAAAATGTTTGACAAAGAGCAATATAAGTCCCGTAGCTGATATTCAAATTTAATACTCCACCATACCGCCTCGCATTTCATCTACCAATGACATAAATTCCGTACGCCACTCTCTAATAGTCTGCTCATCAGGCAACCATTGATTCGATAATGTAACCACGTTGACAATCAAATCTTGAGTGGAAGTAGATAGATTATTACTATCTGTAGCTGGTGCATATTGACAACGTTGATAAGCTTTGGTGATATTGGCCAATACGCCAGATTCTAAAGAGATTTTAAGGCGCTGCAATTCTGGAGATATTAAGGTCTTCTTGTCTAATGCATTCTCAAGATAATCAATACTAGGCTGACTGGTATCAAGATTGTAAAAGTGAGCCAACTCTTGTAAGAATGCCCATAAAGCGCCCTGTAAATGAAAAATAGCGGTTTCACAATGGGCTTGATAAAGCTGCTTGTCCGCAGTTTCACCTGCTAGCTTGCACGCTATTCTACAAAAATAAAACTTTTGATTGGTACGATCCGCTTGATAACGGGCTACTCTGCTTTTGTCTGCCATTTAGATCTCTCAAAAACATATTATTAGAAAATATAAATGTACCACAAAAAATTTATTTTTCATGCTTATTATCTTTATGTATTTTCAGTAAGTTGGCCTAGGTCTCAATAAAAACTCACTTATACAAGTGAGTTTGATAACTATCATAATTAAACTATGACTAACTTAAGCCCATTACTTAGGCGGAAAAACATATTGTTTATAAATCTCTAACACGCCATTCTCTTTATCTATGAAAATCCTCTCTACCCCAAAACCTTTGCGGCCTATGTCTGGATTTTTATGATATAAATCGATAGTTTTAGACGCTTTAAAATCAGACGAATAGTTGGCGACACTCTTATTTAATAACAATGGCTTCAACTCGCCACCATTGATTTTATAGCTAATAGCTGCTGTACTAGCTATAAAAGACTGATCATTGCCCATACTACTGCCTTCAGGTATTTTAATATAACCATCCGTCAATAATAACCTATCCAAATCAAAGCTATACTTATCGACTTTAAAATCTGTCTTCAATTTGGGATCGGTATACCAACGATAGTTGTAAAGGTCGACGCCTCGATTTAATTGTTTGTATAAGTGATCGATAATACCTTTATAACTGTCTGCTTTAATTTTTAGGACTTTGCCATCATAGTTAGCATTAAAATTGGGACAACTAATCGAAAAACTTGGATCAGCCGAGTGACTAGAATCCCCTACACTGACCGTCTTATACTTGCTAGATCCTGAACTCTCTGAACGCCAATTGGCATTAATATCTAAATCATCGTTCATGGACATCAACATGATATTTAAACTATCACAGTCTGCTGTGTATTTTTGGGCATGGGCGCTTATCGGCCCCGCTAAGCAAAGAGCAGATACTAATAATATTTTTTTTCTCATGTTTTCCTCAAAACTTAACCAAAACAACTAAAACTATTTTTTCACCTTTACGCATTTGACCAATTAAAAGCGTATTAAATCATCACAATACTAATAAATAAAGTAGTTTACTATTGCAACAATACAGATTGGTTAAAGAAATAGTACATTAAGTTA